>JBEANV010000246.1:0-5676 GCA_041165285.1 Pseudomonadota bacterium
TGGCGCTCAGGTCGAACTCGTCCACGTCCGTCACCGCCACGGTGAACGTCAGGAACTGCGCACTGCCGTCGCTGGACAGTGCCCGCACGGTGACGCTGTGGACCTGCGCGGTCTCGGCGTCCAGCGCACGGGCGATGGTGACGACACCCGAACTGGCCTCGATCGAGAAGCGCCCGGCCGCGTCATCGACCAGTGCATAGCTGATGTCATGGTTCGTGGCGTCTAGGTCCTGTGCCCACGCGGTCATGCCGATGACCGTTCCAACCGGGTCGTCCTCGCGAACGCGGTTCACCTGTGCATCGGTGTCCGTGACCGCGGTGATGTCGTATTCATCGACATCCTGCACGGCGATGGTCAGGGTCAGCGTGGTCGCGCTGCCATCGCTCGACGCGGCCCGCACCACCACGGTGTGGCCCAGCGCCGCTTCGGCATCCAGCAGCCCCGCCACGGTCAGCACACCCGTGCCCGCGTCGATGGCAAAGCGCCCGCCCGCCGAATCGTCGAGCGAGTAGGTCACCGTGTTGTTCGTCGCGTCGGTGTCGGTGGCGAACATCCGCACACCCACGGCCGTGCCGGTGACCGCGTTTTCCGGCACGGCGTCTGCCGCAGGATCGGTGTCAGCAAGGACGCTGACGGCCGACTCATTCACGTCCGTGACGGTGATGGTCAGCGTCTGCGTGTCGGTGTACACGCCATCACTGACCTGGACGACCACCTCATGCACGTTGTCGGCGCTGGCATCGCGCGGTGTTTCCGCATCCGGTGGCGCCACGAAGCGCAGCACCCCGGTGGTGGCGTCGAGCGTGAACAGCGCCTGGTCAGCGCCGCCGACCAGCGTGTAGCTCAGCGGACCGGGCACCACATCGGCATCGGTGGCGACCACGGTGGTGATTGCCGTCGCGTTTTCCAGCACGTTCAGCGCCGCAGCAGCGCCACCGCCATCGGAGCCGATCACGGGGGCAAACAGGTTCGTCCCGGTGATCGCCACGGAAAAGGTCCGGGTCAAGAAGCTGCCGTCGGCCGAGGTGGCCTGCACCACAAGGCTCTGGGCGGTGTCGATGTCCGCGGTAACGCTGCGGGCGAGCGTGACGAGGCCGGAGCTGGCGTTGATGGCGAAGCGCCCGCCTCCGTCGTCGGCCAAGGTATAGGTGATCTGGTTCAGGCTGACGTCGAGGTCACTGGCAGACGCCGTGATGCCCACGGCCGTACCGAGGCCGTCGGTGGCCTGGACCGCGTTGGCCGCCGCATCGGCGTCGGTCAACATGGCGACGTCGAATTCGTCGATGTCCAGCACGGCCAGGGTGACGGTGCGTGTGGTGGTGCTGCCGTCACTCGACGTGGCGCGCACCTGGATCTGGTGGCTGGTCTCGTCTTCGGCATCGAGCGCTGCCGCCACGCTGACCACGCCTGTGGCCGCGTCGATCACGAAGCGGCCATTCGCATCGTCGGTCAGCGTGTAGGTGACGGTGTTGTTCGTCGCATCGGCGTCGATCGCCCGCGCCTGGAATCCCACCACCGCGCCGATGGTGGCGTCTTCGCGAACAGCGTCGGCAGTGCCATCAAGGTCCGCGATGGCCCCGATGGTCGACTCGTTCACGTCCTGCACGGCGATGGTGAAGCTCTGGCTGGACACGCTGCCATCGGTGGAGCGGGCCTGCACGACAACGGTGTGGCTCAGCGCGGTCTCGGCGTCGAGCGCACGGGCCACGGTCACCACGCCGGAGCTGGTGCCGATGGTGAAGCGCCCGCCAGCGTCGTCGGCCAGGTTGTAGGTCACGGTGTGGTTGCCGAGGTCCGCGTCGGTCGCGGCGACCGTGAGCCCGACGGTGGTGCCGACGGTGGCGCTTTCCAGCACGGTGTCGGCGGTGGCGTCTGTGTCGACGGGGGCCGACACGTCGAACTCGTCGACGTCGCGCACCGAGACGACATAGGTCTGCGTCTGGCTGCTGCCGTCGCTGGAGGTGGCGCGCACGGTGAGGCTGTGGGCCGTGGCGGTTTCGGCGTCCAGCAGTCCGGCCACGGTGACGACACCCGAGGCACTGTCGATGGCAAAGCGCCCGCCCGCCGAGTCGTCGAGGCCGTAGACAACGGTGTTGTTGCTGCCGTCGGCGTCTGCTGCGAGGGCGGTCAAGCCGACACGGGTGCCGATGGCGGCGTCTTCGTCGACCGCTTCGGCCGCGCCGTCGGTGTCGGTGATCGGGCCGAGGGGGAACTCGTTCGCATCGGCGATGGTCACCGCCAGCGCCTGCGTGCTGCCCAGCAAGCCGTCGCTCGCCTGCACGGTGACGTCGTAGACGTTGTCGGCATCGGTGTCGGTCGGGATCTCGAAGTTCTGTGCGGCCAAGAAGCGCAGCACACCACTCTGGCTGTCGATGGAGAACTTCGCCTGATCGGCACCGCCGACGATCGCGTAGGACACCGTCTGGACCGGCCAGTCGAGGTCGCTGGCACCGACCGTGGTGACGGCGGTGGTGTTCTCGGACACCGACACGACCGCGGTGCTCCCGCCGCCATTGGTCGAGATCAGCGGGGCCGCATTGGCCGGCGCGAACGTGCGCGCCACGACGCCTTGGCTGTCGCCTGCGCTCTGCCCGCTCCAGACGACGACAAACCGGCTCGTGTCATGCACGGCCACCGACGCCGAGGCCTGGCTGCCGGCGGTGGTCTGGTTGACCAGGACAGCGGCCCCCTGCACCACACCCGCCGCACTGAGCTTGCGGGCATAGACACCCACGCCATCCCCGTCACCCGTCTTCTGGCAGACCACCACGTCACTGCCATCGGCCGCCAGGCTGATGGACGAACTCGCCGCGTCACCGCTGTCCGCCTGGAACCAGAAACCCCGCGCGCTGCCATCGGCATTGAAGGCCCGGCCCCAGATACCCGGCAGGGTCGTCTGCTCCCGATAAGCCAACGCGAAGTTGCCCGAAGCGTCCATCGCGGCAGTCACACCGACGCTGTTCGACAACCCGTTGTCCGCTTGACTCAGGCTGCCCGCGGCCACGCCTGCAGCGTCGTAGCGCTGGAAGTAGATGTGGTTGCTGCGGCCCCACGCCACGACGAAACGGCCCGTTGGATCCATCGCCACGGCGGCATTGGCTTCGCCACCCGTGGCGCTCACCGCACGGTCGGTCGCGTCCAGCGCCGTCCCGTCCGCAGCGAACCGGCGGAAATACACCGACCCAGTACTCGGGCCGGCACCCTCCCACGCCACGACCACCGCGCCGCTGCTGGTGTTCATCCCGATCACCGCATTGGACTGTGAGCCCGTGGCCGTCGCATTGGCGCGGATCTCGCCGGTCAGCGCCGTGCCATCGGCGGCAAAGCGGCGGAAGTAGACGCTGGAGGGCGTGCCATCCTGGCTGCTGCTCGACCAGACCACGGCGAAGTTGCCGGCACTGTCACCCACGATGCGGGCGTTCTGCTGGTCATTGGCCGTCGTCGTGTTGACCTGGATCTCACCGGTCAGCGCCGTGCCATCGAAGGCAAAACGGCGCACATAAACGCCCTTGCCCTGGCCGTCCTGGCCAGTGCTGGTCCACACGGCAACGAAGTTGCCGTCGGCGTCCATCGCCACCGCCTGCTGGCTGCCGCGGGTTTCGGCGTCGGTGGTCTGCGTGCTGGTGGTGGTCGTGTTGACCTGGATCTCGCTGCCCAGCAGACCGGACCACGCCGCCTGCGTCGCCACGTCCACCGCCACGTCGGCCTCGATGCGGCCGGTGTGCTGCTCCAGCAGCCAGTTGCCGCCCAGGGCCGCGCTGCCGGTCGGGTCATCGCTGGCTGCCACGTCCGCGCCGGTGAGCGCGGCCAGTCCTTCGAGGAGGAACAGCCCGCTGGCGCCATCGGCCACGTCACAGCCGTAGAGCATCAGGTCGGCCTGCTCCCCGAGCGCGCCGCCCCAGCCGGCGATCTCGCCCGCGCGCCGCAGCAGGCTGTCGGCATCGAGCGACACCGCGCCGAGCTGCACGGCGCCCGCGCGGCCGTGGCTGAACACGTGTACCGCGTCGAAACGCGCGCCGTCGGCCTGCCGCTCGGCCAGCGTCTGGCTGATGAGGGCGAGGCCGTCGTCCTCGGCGGTGAAGGTGACGATCTCGATCAGGCGCCCCTGCGCCCGCTGGGCCAGCAAGCCGCTGACCAGCGTGCCAGCGTCCGGCACCCCCAGGTCCACGAAGGCGATCTCGGCGCCGGTGGCCGATGGCACCGCAACGGTGGACAGGGTCTGCAGCCGCAGCGCCTGCGTCAGACCGGCATCGGCACCCACGTTGCCCACGACCGCGGCCAGATCGGCCGAATAGAGGATGCGCGGCTCCAGCGTCTCCATCAGGACACGGGAACGGGGACGGGCGGCAGACAGGTGCATGAACGAAACGGCCCGCGTGCTCAGAGACTGCCGCGCGTCGACAGCGACGTGGCCGACAACCCCGGTTCATCGACCTTGCAGCGCGCGCCGGCCGGCAAGCGGTTGCCCGGATTGGGCAGCGACAGGCGCACGCGGAAGGTGTTGCTCGCCGCGTCGATGATCTTGTCCACATGGGTGACGCGGGCCGCCATCGATCCGGCGCCCGGCAGTTCCGGCACCACGGAGAGCGTGTGGTTGACGGCCACGCTGCCCCAGCGGCTGGCCGGCATGACGATCTCCACCCGCAGCGGATCGAGCATGGCCAGCCGCAGCAGCGGCTTGTCCTCGACGCGCTCGCCGGCGTTGACGAAGCGCTCGACCACCACGCCACGGAAGGGGCTGCGCACGGTGCGCTGGCCGAGCTGGGCCTGCACGACCCGCAGCTCCTGCTGGCTGACCTCCTGCTGGCCGCGGGCCTGCTGCAGCTTCTGGTCGGCGACGTCGCGCTCGGCGCGGGCCTGCTCCACCGCCTGCGACGACACAAAGCCCTCGGTGACCAGCTCGACCGCACGGGCATGGCGCTGGTGCGCGAGCACGAGGTTGGCCTTGGCAGCGTGGACATCGGCCTCGATGGCGCTGCGGGCCTGGGCCGCGTGCAGCCCCGCCTGCTCGACGTCCGAGCGCAGCACGACCAGCGCCTGCCCCGCCTGGACGAGCGTGCCGTTGTCCACCGGGATCTCCGCCACCACGCCCACCACCGGCGAGCCGACATCGGCCACCCGCTCCGGGCTGATGAGGCAGCCGAGCGTCGGCTTGGCCGCGCGCGGGGCGGCCGGCGCGGGCGCCGAAGCCGCGGGGGACACCGGCAGCGTGACCGACGCAGGCGGCGCGGCAACGGCCAGACCCAGCGGCAGGTTCAGTGCCACCGCGGCGAGCGTCCGGGTCATCGCCCGCACGCTCAGGCGTGCAGGTGCGTGAAATCGAGTTGTGTCTGCCATGTCCTGTCCTGCTCCAGCAAGCGGCGTCGCTGCCGCATCCCCTGGTCTTCGTACGCGCCTTGCAGCCGCTGGCTCCACGCCCGCACGACCACGCCGGGCACCGCCAGCGACCCTTGCCCATCCTGTTGTCGGCGCCGCAGCAGACCGACTGAAGCCCCGCCGCTTTGCCAGATCGAGACATCCAGCGCATGCCAGACCTCGGCGCTACCGGGATCGCCCTGGCGCGCGGCACGGCCGATGAGCTGGCGGTCCAGCCGCGCCGAGGTGTTGTCCTGGCAGCAGATCACGTGCAAGCCCCCACGCGCCGCCACACCGGACCCCAGTTCGATGTCGGTGCCG
>JBEANV010000247.1:0-15356 GCA_041165285.1 Pseudomonadota bacterium
AGCTGATGGCAGAACATGGCGCGATGCCGGCGACGGGCGGGCCGAGCCTGCCGATCAGCGCCGTGCAGCTCGACGCGCCGATCCCGCAGCCGCGCCGCAACGTCTGGTGCGTCGGCCGCAACTACCACGCCCACGCCAAGGAGCTGTCGGCCTCGGTGTTCAAGGACAACGCCGCCGTGGTCGATGCGTGGCCGATCGTGTTCACCAAGGTGCCCGAGTGCGTGGTGGGGCCGTTCGACGACATCCAGATCCCGGTGGGCGTGTCCGACCAGATCGACTACGAGGCCGAGCTGATGGTGATCATCGGCAAGGGCGGCAAGAACATCCGCCGCGCCGACGCGATGGCCCACGTCTGGGGCTACACCGTCGTCAACGACGTGACGGCGCGTGACGTGCAGATCCGCCACCAGCAGTGGGACATGGGCAAGTCCTTCGACACCTTCTGCCCGACCGGGCCGTGGGCCGTCACCGCCGACGAATTCGATGGCACGAAGACGCGGGTGCGCTGCTGGGTCAACGGCGAGCTGCGCCAGGACGGCCCGACCGAGAACATGATCTTCGACATCCCGACGCTGATCGAGACGATCTCGCGCGGCATCACGCTCTACCCCGGCGACATGATCGCCACCGGCACCCCGGCCGGCGTCGGCATGGGCATGGCGCCGCCGCGTTACCTGAAGGCGGGCGACGTGGTGCGCGTCGAGATCGACGGCCTGGGCGCCATCGAGAACAAGTTCGTCTGAACGAGGCCCGCCCGATGACCACCCAGTACCTCGACGGCCTCGCGGTCGAACTCGACGGCGAAGGCCCGCCGGTCGTCTGCCTGCACGGCCTCGGCGGCACCAGCAACACCTGGACGCCGCTGCTGCGTGCCCTGCGCGGCCGGCAGGTCATCCGCATCGACCTGCCCGGCAGCGGCCGGTCGGCGGGTGTCACCGGCCCGTTGAGCGTCGAGGGCATGGCCGACGCGGTGATCGGCGTGTGCCGGCGGCTGGGCGTGGCGGGGGCGCCGTTGGTCGGGCACTCGATGGGCACGGTCGTGTGCCAGCAGGTGGCCGTGCGGGCGCCGTCGCTGGTGCGCAGCCTGGCGCTGTTCGGCCCGCTGGCCTGTCCGCCCGACGCCGCCCGGCCGAACCTCCGCGCCCGCGCCGACAAGGCCCGCAGCGGCGGCACGGTGGCGATGCAGGAGATCGCCGACGCGATCGTGCAGGGGGCGATGTCGGCGTCGAGCCGCGACGGCCTGCCCGTGGCGGTGGCGCTGGTGCGCGAGAGCCTGATGCGCCAGGACGCGCAGGGCTATGCCCGCTCGTGCGAGGCGCTGGCCGCGGCCGAGTCCGCCGCGCTGGAGGACATCACCGTCCCGGTGCTGCTCGTGACCGGCGACGAGGACGGCGTCGCACCGCCCGCCGCGGTGCGGGCAATGGCGCAGCGGCTGCCGGCGGCCCGCGTCGTGGTGCTCGACCGCTGCGGCCACTGGACGACGTTCGAGCGGCCGGCCGAGTGCGGGCAGCAGCTCGAAGCCTTCCTGCGCCGACCCTGAGCGCACCCGAACGACGCCGACCGAACGACAAGGAGACAAGACATGGCCGACATCCTCATCACGAACGCCCGCATCTTCGACGCCACCGGCGCGCAGCCCTACACCGGCGACGTCCTGGTCCGGGGCAACCGCATCGCCCAGGTCCGGCGCGGCGCGGGCGGCACCAGCAGCAGTGGCTACGGCAGCAGCACCAGCCACGGCTCGGCGCAGGTGATCGACGCGGCCGGTGCCTTCCTGATGCCCGGCATGACCGAGGCGCACACGCACTTCTCGTGGAACGACCAGCCCACGCTGGCGGCGATCCAGATGATGCCGCCCGAGGAGCACATCCTCTGGTGCATGCAGGTCGCGCGGCGCTACCTCGACATGGGCTGGACCTCGTGTGTCGGCGCGGCGGCGGCCAAGGCGCGGCTGGATGTCGTCACCCGCAACGCGATCCAGAGCGGCGCTTACCCCGGCCCGCGCTACATCGCCGGCAGCCAGGAGATCGCCCACCTCGGCGGGCTGGGCGACCAGTCGCTGCCGCACCTGCCGTTCCAGGAGCTGAGCTTCGCCCACGTCGTCAGCGGCCCGGAGGAGATGCGCAAGGCGGTGCGGATGTTCGTCAAGTACGGCGTGGACCAGATCAAGCTCAACCTCTCGGGCGAGTACATCGCCGGCCTGCCCGCCGAGCTGACGCCGTTCTCGGAGGAAGAGGTGGCGATGGCGGTGCGCGAGGCCAAGCGCCTGGGCAAGCGAGTCGCTGCGCACGCCCGGTCGAGCGAGTCGGTCAAGCAGTGCGTGCGCCACGGCATCGAGGTGATCTACCACGCCAGCTTCGCCGACGAGGAAGCACTCGACCTGCTCGAAGCGAACAAGGACAAGCACTTCGTCGCCCCCGGCCTGGCCTGGCTGATCAACACCTGTTACCACGCCAAGGACTTCGGCATCACCACCGAGGCGGCGGCGCAGATGGGCTATGTGCGCGAGCTGGAGGCGGCGGTCGAGACGATGAAGAAGCTGCACCGCCGGGGCGTGAAGATCCTGCCCGGTGGCGACTACGGTTTCGCCTGGCTGCCGCACGGCACCAACGCGCGCGACCTGATGTACTTCGTCCAGTACCTCGGCATGAGCCCGATGGACGCGCTGCTGTCCGCCACCCGCGAGGGCGGCAAGATCATGATGCGACCGCACGAGCTGGGCCAGATCCGCGAGGGTTTCCTGGCCGATCTGCTGCTGGTCGATGGCGATCCGCTGGCCGACATCACCGTGCTGCAGCACGCCGACCGGCTGCTGGCGGTGATGAAGGACGGCCAGTTCCACAAGGCGCCGCAAGTCGCCGAGAGCCGGGGCTACCGCACGTGAAAACCCTCCGTGACCGCGTGGCCTGGGGCGCGCTCGGGCTGGCCGTGCTGGCGATCGCCACGGCGGGGCTGCGCGACAACGCCCGGCTGTTCGTGCTGACGCTGCTCAACGGCGTGACGCTGGCGGCGCTGTACTTCCTGGTCGCCAGCGGTTTCACGCTGGTGTTCGGGCTGATGCGCAACGTCAACCTCGCGCACGGCTCGCTCTACCTGCTGGGCGCCTACGTCGGCTACAGCGTCGGGCAGGCCAGCGGGTCGTGGACGCTGGCGGTCGTCGCCGGCTTCGTGGCTTCGGCGCTGGCGGGGGCGCTGATGCAGACGCTGGTGCTGCGCCGCATGGAGGGCCAGGAGCTGCGCCAGACGCTCGTGACCATCGGACTGTCGATCGTGATGGCGGACCTGTTCCTGTGGGTCTGGGGCGGCGACACCTACCAGTTCGACCCGCCGGAGTGGATGTCGGGCCGGATGCCGATGCCCTTCGTGCAGTTCTATCCGACCTTCCGCGTGCTGGTGCTGCTGGCGGCGGTGGTGATCGGCGGCGCGCTGTGGGCGCTGCTCAACCGGACGCGGGTCGGGATGATGATCCGCGCCGGCGTGGACGACCGCCAGATGCTCGCGGCCAGCGGCGTGAACGTGCAGCGGGTGTTCGTGGTGACGTTCGCCATCGGCGCGGGGCTGGCGGGCCTGGGCGGGGTGATCGGCGGCACGGCACTGTCGATCGCGCCGGGCGAGGACGTGCGCTACCTGCTGGCCTCGCTGGTGGTGGTGATCGTGGGCGGCATCGGCAGCATCACGGGGGCCGCCGTCGGCGCGCTGCTGATCGGGCTGGCGGAGACCTTCGGGCTGGCCTACACGCCGACCTACGGCGTGGTGTTCACCTTCGTGCTGCTGGTGGTGGCGCTGGCGTTCCGGCCGGACGGGCTGATGGGGACGAAACGATGAACGCAGCACTGTGGCTGGTGGCGCTGGTCGGGTACCCGTGGGTGGCGACACCCTTCTTCGTCTACCAGATCGGCGCGCAGACGCTGGTGCTCGGGCTGGTCGCGCTGAGCCTGAGCTTCCTGGCGGGCACGGGCGGCATGGTCAGCCTGTCGCAGATGACGGTGGCGGGCGTGGCGGCCTACGCGGTGGCGATCGTCGGCGCGTCGTCGGTGACGGGGATCAGCCTGGGCTGGGCGCCGTGGGCGGCCGTGCTGGTGGCGCTGGTCGCGGGGGTCGTGGTGGCGGTGGCGATCGGCGCGCTGTCGATCCGCACCGAGGGCATCCGCACCATCATGATCACGCTGGCGATCGGCGTGGCGTTCTTCTACCTGACGCAGCAGAACTACAGCCTGTTCAACGGCTTCCAGGGCTTCTCCGGCATCGAGGCGCCCTGGCTGTTCGGGCTGGACCTGGGGACACCGCGGGCCTTCTATTACCTGTGCCTGGCGGTCTGCACGCTGGCGGTGGGCGCCGTGCTCTACCTCGGGCGCACGCCGTTCGGCATCGGCCTGCAGGGCGTGCGCGACAACGCCCGCCGCATGGCCTCGCTCGGCTTCGATGTCACCGCGCACCGGCTGGTGGCGCACGCGCTGGCCGGCCTGCTGGCGGCGGCCGGCGGCGTGCTGTTCGTCTACTACAACCACCGCATCTCGCCCGGCTCGATCAGCACCGCCGCGCTCATCAACGTGCTGGTGATCGCCGTGCTCGGCGGGATGCGCCACCCGCTGGGCAGCTTCCTCGGCGCGGCGCTGTTCGTGCTGCTGCAGAACTTCGCGATCGACTTCGTCAGCCGCGAACGCTTCAACCTCGTCATCGGCGGCGTCTTCCTCGCCGTGATCCTGTTCTCCCCCGACGGCCTCCTGGGGCTGTGGGAACGCCTGCGTGTCGTTGCTCGCCCGGACACGCTGCGAAAGACCTCGGCGGGCGGTTAGCAGGAGACATCCCCATGAAAACACTGAACACGAAGCTGAACTTCACCCCGATCGTCTGCGCCACGGCGCTGCTGGTGGCCGGTCTGCCCGCGCTGGCGCAGGAAACGCTCAAGCTCGGCACGCTCGCCACGCTGGAAGGCCCGTTCACCGTGCTCGGCCAGGACGGCATGCGCGGCGTGGAGCTGGCGCTGAAGGAACGCAACTACATGGCCGGCGGCAAGAAGATCGAGCTGGTCAAAGGCTCGTCCAACGGCTCGCCCGACTCGGCCGTCAGCGCCACGCGCAAGCTCGTCGAGCAGGACAAGGTGCAGATCCTGATCGGCCCGCTGTCCGGCTCCGAGGGCATCGCGGTCAAGGACTACGCCAAGGGCCAGTTGCAGACCACCTTCCTCAACGGCACCTCCGCCGCGCAGGAAACCACCCTCGTCAGCCCGGCGCCGAACTTCTTCCGCTTCTCCACCGACGGCGCGCAGTGGTCGGCCGGCCTGGGCGCGCACTCGGTCGCCAAGGGCTACAAGAAGGTGGTCGTGGTGGCCGAGGACTACGCCTTCCCGTACTCGCAGGTGGCGGGTTTCATGATGGAGTTCTGCAAGGCGGGTGGCCGGGTGCTGGACAAGCACTGGGTGCCGATCGGGACCAAGGACTACTCGTCGGTCATCGCCAAGCTGCCCGCCGACATCGACGCGGTGTACGTGGCGCTCGGCGGCGCGGACGCGGTCAACTTCCTGACCCAGTACGAGCAGAACGGTGGCAGCAAGCCGCTGATCGGCGGCACGATCACGGTGGACCAGAGCGTGCTCGGCTTCAAGGGCAAGCGGCGCGACACGCTGATCGGCACCCCGTCGGCCAGCCCGATCGCCGACGGCCTGGACACGCCGGAGTGGAAGAAGTTCGTCGGCGACTACAAGGCCGCGTTCAAGGACGGCTTCCCCAGCCCTTCCCTGTTCGCCCACGGCTACTACGTCAACACCAAGGCGGCGCTGGACGCGCTCGACGCGGTGAAGGGCGATCTGTCGTCGAACCACGCCGCGCTGCGCAAGGCGCTGTCGGGCATGACGCTGAAGACACCCACCGGCGACGTGAAGCTCGACGCCAACCGCAACGCGCTGGCCAGCATCTTCCTGACCGAAGTGGCCAAGGGGGCGGACGGCGCGCTCTACAACAAGGTGGTCAAGGTCGTGCCGAACGTGAACCAGATGCTGGGGCTGAGCAAGGCCGAGTTCGACAAGGTCGGGGTGGGCAGCCGCACCAACCCCGAGTGCAAGTAAGACTGAAGTCTGGCAACCAGGAACCGGTGATGGCAACGAACGGCAGCGGCCCCAGCGGCAGCTTCATCTCGGGCGACGCGCTCGAACTGCGCGGCGTGAGCCGGCATTTCGGGTCGCTGCGCGCGATCGACGACGTGTCGTTCTGCGTGCCAGCCGGCTCGCGCTACGGCGTGCTCGGCAGCAACGGCGCGGGCAAGACGACGCTGTTCAACGCCATCACCGGCGACTTCCCGCCCACTGCCGGGCAGGTGGTCCTGTTCGGCGACGACGTGACCGCGCTGCCCGCCCACGAGCGGGTGCGGCGCGGGCTGCGGCGCACCTACCAGACCTCGCTGCTGTTCCGCGAGCTGACGGTGCGCGACAACCTGTTCCTGGCGGTGCGCGGCGTCAGCAGCGGGCGGCTGAGCCTCGTGCGGCCTCGGCGGGACGCGGCGGCACACGCCTCGGTGGAGGCGCTGCTGCAGCACGGCCGGCTCGACGGCATCGCCGAGGTGCCGGTCGGCGCGCTCTCGCATGGCCAGCAGCGCCAGTTGGAGATCGCGATGGCGCTGGCCGGCTCGCCCCGGCTGATCCTGTTCGACGAGCCGGCGGCCGGGCTGTCGCCGGCGGAGCGCAAGGAGCTGGTCGCGCTGCTGCGGGCGCTGCCGCGGCACGTCGGCTTCGTGCTGATCGAGCACGACCTGGACATCGCGCTGACCGTGACCGAGCAGGTGACGGTGATGCACAACGGCCGCGTGCTGGTGAGCGGCACGCCCGACGAGATCCGCGCCAACGAACAGGTGCATGCCATCTACACCGGCGAGGGCCGACATGCACACCACTGAACGAACCGCCGACCGCGCCACGGAACGCACCGCCGCCGACGTGCTGGAGGTCCGCGGCCTCGATGTCCACTACGGCCAGGCGCACGCGCTGCAGGACGTGGCGCTGTCGCTCGGCCGGGGCGTGCTGGCCGTGGTGGGGCGCAACGGCATGGGCAAGACCACGCTGTGCAAGGCCATCACCGGGCTGGTGCCGGGCCGGGGCAGCATCCGCTTCGAGGGCCGCGAGCTGCTCGGCCTGCCGCCCGACGCGATCACGCACCGGGGCGTCGCCTACGTGCCGCAGGGCCGGCGCGTCTGGCGCTCGCTCACAGTGGACGAGACGCTGCAACTGGCGGCCCGCACGGCGCGGCAAGGCGCGTGGACCGTCGAGCGGGTCTACCAGACCTTCCCCCGCCTCGCCGAGCGGCGCGGCAACGGCGGCGGCCAGCTCTCCGGCGGCGAGCAGCAGATGCTGGCCATCGGGCGGGCGCTGCTGTTCAACCCGCGCCTGCTGGTGATGGACGAGCCGACCGAGGGGCTGGCGCCGGTGATCGTCGAGCAGGTCGCCACGCTGCTGAGCCAGCTCGCGCAGGACGGCAGCCTGTCGGTGCTGCTGATCGAGCAGAACCTGGGCGTGGCGCTGGAGGTGGCCGACCGCATCGCGGTGATGGTCAACGGCCGCATCGCGCACACGCTGCCGGCCGAGGTGCTGGCGGCGGACCAGGCGTTGCAGCGGCGCTTGCTGGGAGTCGGCGACGGGAGCAGCGGCAGCGAAGCCGAGCCAGCGCCGGACGACGCCAGCGCGGCGGCGGCCAACGCGGCGCCCGTGTTCACGCTCGTGCGGCGGCAGGGCACGGCGGCTTCGTCCTCGATGCCCGGTGCTGTCTTCACGTTGCCACCCGCACCGCCACAGCGCAGTCCCGCCGCGGCTGCACCGCCGACCGTTTCGGTGATGTCCCAGGCCGCGCCCGCCGTGCCGGCCCGAGCGCCGTTCCGCATCGGGGCCGGGCTGCGCCGCGCCGCCTACGTCGTCGGCACCTTCGACACCAAGGGCACCGAGCTGATGTTCTTGCGCCAGTGCCTCGACCGGCGCGGGCTGCGCACCGTCACCGTCGATCTGTCCACCCGAGGGGCGTTCCAGCCGACCGTGGTGTCCGCCCGCGAAGTCGCCGGGCACCACCCGCAGGGCGAGCGGGCCGTTTTCGGCGCAGGCGTGGACCCGGCCTCGGCACAGGCGGCGATGGCCGAGGCGTTCGCGCGTTTCCTGCACACCCGCGACGACCTGGCCGGCGTGGTTTCGGTCGGCGGCGCCAGTGGGCGGGCGCTGGTGTGGCCGGGCCTGCGGCGCTTGCCGGTCGAGGTGCCCAAGGTGGTGGTGTCCACCAGCGGCCCGGACGAGCGCCGCGCCGGGGCGAGCGCCAATGCCGCAGCCGCTGCAGACGAACACGACCCCTACCTGATCCACATGCCGGCGCCGGCCTCCGGCTTCACCGGTCTGACCCCCGCCAACGAACCGGTGCTGCGCAACGCCGCCCATGCCCTCGCCGGCATGGTGGCGCACGCGTCGATGCCGGTCCCTCACCCATGACTATGAACACGACTCCCAGGAGACTCTCATGACAGGCGCCGATTTCGGTGGTTTTCTTCTCGGGCTGATCGCGACCGTCCTCGTCGTGGCCCTGCTGCTGTGGCTGCTGCGCTGGCTGTACGTGCGCAGCTCGAAGGAGCGCGCGTTCGTGCGCACGGGGCTGGGGGGCGAGAAGGTGGTGCTCGGGGGCGGCGCGCTGGTGCTGCCGCTGGTGCATGACGTGATCCCCGTCAACATGAACACGCTGCGGCTGGAGGTCGCCCGCGGCCAGGAACGCTCGCTCATCACGCAGGACCGGCTGCGGGTGGACGTGGTGGCCGAGTTCTACGTGCGGGTGCAGGCGAGCCGCGAGGCGGTGGCCTGCGCGGCGCAGACGCTGGGCCTGCGCACGCTGGAGCCGGCGCAACTGAAGGAGCTGATCGAGGGCAAGTTCGTCGATGCGCTGCGCACGGTGGCCGCGACGATGACGATGGAGCAACTGCACGAGCAGCGCGGCGAGTTCGTCCGGCTGGTGCGCGCCGCCGTGGCGGAGGATCTGGGGCGCAACGGGCTGGAGCTGGAGGCGGCGTCGCTGACCAGCCTCGACCAGACCGAGATGGCCTATTTCAACCCGAGCAACGCCTTCGACGCCGAGGGCCTGACGCGCCTGACCGAGCAGATCGAGCACCACCGCAAGGCGCGCAACGACATCGAGCAGAACACGCTGGTGGCGATCCGCAACAAGAACCTGGAGGTCGAGAAGCAGCAGCTCGACATCGACCGCGAGGGGGAATACGCCCGGCTGTCGCAGCAGCGCGAGGTGGAAGGTGCCCGCGTGCGCCAGCGCACCGAGCTGAGCCGCGAGCGTGCCGAGCAGGAGCGCGACGCCGAGTCGGTGCAGATCAGCGCCCGGCAGGCGGTGGAGACCGCCAAGGTGCGCGCCGACCAGACGGTCGAGCAGGCGCGCATCCACAAGGAGCAGGCGCTGCAGGCCGCCGAGGTGGCGCGCCGGCTGGCGATGGAGCTGGCCGAGCAGCAGCGGGCGATCGCGGTGGCCGAGCAGTCGAAGGCGCAGTCCGAGGCGCAGGCGCAGGCCGATGTCGCCCGCGCTGGCGCCGTGGCGGCCGAGGAGAAGGTCTACACCGCCCGCGAGGTCGAGGCCGCCGAGCGCAAGAAGGCGATCGAGCTGATCGGCGCGGCGCAGGCCGGCGAGAAGGAGGCGCTGCGGCTGCGGCTGGCGGTCGAGGCCGAGAAGCAGGCCGCCACCGACCGCGGCGAGGCGATCAAGACGCAGGCCCGCGCCGAGGCCGAGGCCGAGCAGATCCGCCTGGCCACCGCCCGCCTGCGTGCGGAGCTGGACGCGCAGGCCGCCCACCTGATGAACGCAGCCCACAACATGCTGTCGCCCGAGGCGCGGGTGGCGCTGTTCCGCCAGAAGCTGCTGGACAAGATGGAGGGGCTGATCCGCGAGTCGGCGCGGCCGATGGAGCGGATCGAGGGCATCAAGATCCTGAGCGTGAATGGGCTGGGCGGACTGGGTGGGTCGGGTGGTGCGTCGGCGGAAGGCGACGGGGGCACGGGTCTGCCGGAGCAGGTGGTGAACTCGGCGCTGCGCTTTCGGGCACAGGCGCCGCTGATCGACAGCCTGCTGCAGGAGATCGGGATCGAGCCGGGTGGCGTGGCGCAGGCGACGAAGTCGCTGCTCAACTGAGTGACCTGAAGGAGCCGAAGCCGTGGCTGATGCGTTTCGTGCGGGTGGCAAGGTGGTGACGGTGCTGCGGGGCGATGCGCGACGCGGCAGTGGCGAGCCGCTGTCGCCGCTGCGCGTGGAGCGTCCGGAGCACGCCGCGCCGGGCACGGGCACCACCGTCTACGGCGTCCCGGTCAGCGCGGTGCAGCACTGCTGCGGCCGGGGCTGCCAGCACTGCCGCATCTACTGGCATCGCCTGAAGTCCACACCATGATCGACGTGCTGGTCACCCGCCGATGGAACGCGGCGGTCGATGTCATCGCGCTGGAGCTGGCGGCGGCGGATGGCGGGCCGCTGCCGGCGTTCGAGGCAGGCGCCTGTGTCGATGTGCTGACGCCGGGCGGTCACCTGCGCCCGTACTCGCTGTGCGGCACGCCCGGCGAGCGGTGTGGGGTCTACCGGATTGCCGTGCTGCGCGAGCGCCACGGCCGGGGCGGCTCGAACGACCTGCACGACCACGCCCGCGTCGGCACCCGGCTGCGCCTCCACCCGCCGCGCAATGCATTTCCGCTGGTGCTGCCGGCGGTCCACACGCTGCTGCTCGGCGGTGGCATCGGCGTCACACCGCTGCTGCCGATGGCCGAGACGCTGTGGCAGCGCGGCACGCCGTTCGAGCTGCACCACGTCGCGCGCAACGCCGACCGCGCCGTGTTCCATGCCGATCTGCTGCGCCAGCGGCACGCCGGCCGGCTGCGTTTCCACTGGACCGAAGGTGCGGGCCGGCCGGACCTCGCGTCGATCCTGCAGCGGGCACCACACCTGAGCCAGGTCTACGCCTGCGGGCCGGCACCGTTCATGGCGGCGGCGGTGGCGGCGTTCGTGGCGGCGCGGAGGCCGGCGATGCACCTGCACGTCGAGTCGTTCGGGCCGCCGGTGTCGCTCACGCGGGCTGCGCCGTCAGGGCGTGGCGCCACGCCTGGATCTGCACCAGCGTCGCCGTCGCGCCCCCGCACACGATGACCAGCACCCGCTGAAACCCGGCCAGCTCGGCCGCGTGCTGCGCTTCATACACGGCGGCCAGCGCCGCGCCGCAGGCCGGCTCCACCAGCACCCGGTGGTCCTCCAGAAACTGCTCGCAGGCGTGCAGCGCACTGGCGTCCGACACCCGCACGCTGCGCACCGGCCGTTCGCGCCACCACTGCACCGCCTGTTCGCAGACCTGTCGGGCGCCCAGCGAGGTCGCCACGCTGTCGATGCGGTCCAGCGGCACGGGGCGGCCGGCCAGCGTCGCCGCATGGAAGGACGCGGCGCCCTCGGTCTCGACCGCCAGGATCGGCACGCCGTCCCACCCGTGGCGGCGCATCCCCTCGGCCACCCCGGACAGCAGCCCGCCGCCGCCGACCGACAGCACCACCGCGTCCGGCACCAGCCCTGCGGCGGCCACCTCGTCGATCATCGAGGCGTGGCCCTGCCACAGCAGCGGGTCGTCGAAGGGGTGGAGCATCGCGTCGCGGGCGGGGTCGAGCAGGGACAGCGCGTGGGCGTGTGCCTCCTGCCACGAGGCGCCGTGGATGATGACTTCCGCGTCCTCCAGCTCGATCAGGTCAATCGCCCGAGGGGTGGTCGTTCGCGGCACCACGACCGTGACCGGTACGCCGAGTCGCCGCCCCGCATGCGCCACTGCCATCCCGGCATTGCCCCCCGACGACGAGACAAAGCGGCGAGCGCCCCGTGCCTGGTAGGTCTGGCAGGCCAAACCGATGCCGCGCAGCTTGAACGAACCCGAGGGCTGGAGGGCTTCCATCTTGAGCCAGATGGCGCGGCCGGCGGCGAGGGTCAGGGGGCGGGATTCGAGAAGGGGGGTGGGGATGTGCAGGGGCATGGTGTGGTGATGTTCAATCGAAAAACAGCGATCATGCGCAACGGGCGATGCACCACATGGCCCCTGTTTTCCGACAGCGTAACCCAGAGGACCGTACCCATGCATGACCCCCTGCGCGCCTTGCTCGCCATCGCCGTCAGCCTGCTCGCCACGGTCGCTCACGCCCAATCCGCCCCCTCGCTGGACGGCACCTGGACCGGTACCGCCACCTCACCGAGCACCGGCAACACCTTGCAGATCGACATGGAGATCAAGGACACGGCAGGGACATGGAAGTACACGGCGCCCGCCGCCAATGCCAAGCGCGCCGGGGCCTGCTTCGGCCGTGAATTCCCGCTGCAGGTCCGGCCACTGTCGGCAGCCCAGTACGCAGTCAGCGTGGATGGCGCCCGGCTCATCAGCGGCTGTCCAGTCTTCACGCTGACCCTGGAGCGGGTCAGCGATGCCACGCTCGAAGGCAGATTCCTGGATGGTCGCGCTGCCAAGCTGGTGCGGCAGTGAACAACCCCACCCTGCTCTACCCCATGACCATCGACACCCTTGCTGCCCTTCGCCAGCTGTACGCTGCCCCCCAGGAGCGCGCCGTGCGCAAACAGATCGCCGCCCTGGACGCCCACTGCCGGGCGTTCATCGGGCTGTCGCCGTTCCTGATCCTCTCGACCTCGGACAGCGCCCACCACCTGGACGCCTCGCCCCGCGGCGGCGATCCGGGCTTCGTGCAGATCACGGACGATGGCAGCCTGCTCATCCCCGATGCGCCGGGAAACAACCGCCTGGATTCCCTCGAAAACATCGTCACCACCGGCAAGGTCGGCCTCCTGTTCCTCATCCCCGGCGTGGACGAAACCTTGCGGGTCAATGGGTCCGCGGTGCTCTCGCAGTCCGCCGAGGACATCGGGGCCTGCACGACCGAGCGGCGGGCGCCGAAGCTGGTGATCCGGGTCAGCGTCGAAGCTGCGTATCTGCACTGCGCCAAGGCGTTCCTGCGCTCCCGGCTGTGGGAGGCAGGGGCGCAGGTCGAGCGGTCCGTGCTGCCGACGGCCGGGAAAATGATCAGCGACCAGACGGGCCTGCACGTCCTCCCGGAGACGCGGGAAGACATGGTCAGGCGTTACGCGCCCGACCTCTGAACAGAATCTCCGTCATCCGCCTCGGCCTCCGGCCACAGCGCCGGAAAGTAGAACCGCAGTGCGTGCAGCGGCAGACCAAACCGCACCACGCCTTGCGGTGAATCGGTGGCCAGCAGACCCCGCCGCAGCAGCGCCTGCAGTACCGTGCCCGCCGTGCGCTCGCCCAGCCCGGTCATCGTCTTGAACTCGCCGCGCTCCAGCGTCCCGCCCGTCACGAACAGGTAGTGCAGCGGACGCAGCGCCACCAGCCGCACGCCGGAGCGCAAGGTCTGCTCTTCGAAAACCAGGCAGGCAGCGATGCGCCGCTCCAAGTCACCCAGCTTCAGCAGGCCCGCCATGAACGCCACCTGGTCCTCGCAGACGGACAGCACGTACTCGATCCACGCCACCAGCGCACGCTGGCTCAGGTTGCCGCGCCCGTCCAGATCGCCCCGGCGCGCTTCGTCGGCCTCGGCCAGCAGGCGGTAGTAACGCTCGGTCTGGCGGGCGAAGCCCCGCAGCGGCGACCACAGCCCGCCCGTGTAGCCCAGCGCGGCGAGCACCGCATGGGTGTGCAGGCGCATCACGCGGCCATTGCCATCCATGAACGGGTGAATCCAGCCCAGCCGCTGGTGCGCCGCCGCCAGCCCGACCAGTTCGGCCTCGCCCCGGCGCACGCTGCCATACACCTGCGACCAGCGTTGCAGGAAGGCCGGCAGCGCCGCATGGGCCGGCGCGATATGGTGGCCGACGCTCACCTCGCGGTCACGCAGCGCACCCGGCACGAGAGCGGCACCCGCTTCGGTGCGCAGATCTTCCTCGGGCAGGCGGCTGAACAGATCGCGGTGGATGGCCTGGATCGCTTCGATGCCATAGAGCTGTTGCGCGCCATCCCGGCCGACATGGCGCAACTCCAGCACGCACTCCGTCTCGATGTGTGCCACCGCCAGCCAGTGGCAGCGCCGCACGCGACAGGTCGTGAGCACGGACCAGCAAGGGCTGCTGCGCCGCTTCGGATGGGAGCAGCGGTTCGAACTGGTGCGGTGAGTCGCAGAGGATGGATTTGGCCATGGTTTGCCAACATCATGGCACAGGCAACCCATTGTTTTCAAAGTGAAATTTATTGGTTCTTCTATCCAGATGACCAACTTGATTTCCAGTCAGTGCCCTGCCCGCCCGACCTTCTCGACCGCCCCGCGCACCTCGAACCGCACCGTCTCCACCCGCCCTCCCGCCAGCCGCAGCTCCAGCACATGCCGCCCCGGCCACGGCGCCCAGCCCACGCGGGCGCCCTGCCCGATGCGCTTGCCGTCGAGCCACCACTGCCCCGGTTCGCCTTCAAAGACGAGGCGCTGCACGGCGGGCGGGATGTCCGGATCGATCGCGAAGAGCGCGCCCTGCTGCGGGCGGGCGATGCCGTGGTATTGCGCGGATGCCTGCGTGTGGCCACCGCGGCGAATCTCGGCCTGCTCGGTACCGGCGAGGAAATGCTCGATGCGCGCCGGCTGCGCGTCCCCCGCGACAAGCTGGCGCACGACGCCGGCCGGCATCGGCGGCGGGCGTGAGGGCTGGCCGTCGTGCAGCGCCTGCACCAGCGTGCGCCAGACCGGAGCCGCGCCGGTCGTGCCGCTGACCGCCTGCATCGGCTCGCCGCTGGCGTTACCCACCCAGACGCCGACCGTGTACCGGTCCGTCCAGCCGACGCACCAGTTGTCGCGCAGATCTTTGCTGGTGCCCGTCTTCACCGCCGCGAAGCCGCGCGTGACGAGCGGGCTGTCGAGGCCGAAGGTGATGGCGCGGGCCGCGTTGTCCGAGAGGATGTCGCCGACCAGCCAGGCCGCAGCCGGCGTGCCGACCTGTCCTGTCGCGGTGCGGCCCCCATTGGCGAGCGCGCGGTAGGCGTTGGTCAGCGCGAACAGCGTCACCTCGGCGCTGCCGAGCGCGAGCGCGGCGCCGTGGAAACCGCCGCTGTGGCTGATCGCCAGGCCGTAGGCGTTCAGGCGATCGAACAGCGCGTCCGGCGTCAGCATCACGCCCAGGCGCACGGCGGGGATGTTCAGGCTGGCGGCCAGCGCGTTGCGGGCGCTGACCCAGCCGTGGTAGGCGTGGTCGTAGTTCTGCGGGGCATAGACGCCGCTGCCGGCCATGAGCTGCGCGGGGGCGTCTTCGAGCAGGCTGGCCGGGGTGATCAGCCGGCGCTCGAAGGCCATCGCGTAGACGAAGGGCTTGAGCGTCGAGCCG
>JBEANV010000248.1:0-2716 GCA_041165285.1 Pseudomonadota bacterium
GCTACTACTACACCTCGCTGAACAACGGTGCCGGCCTGTTGGCCAACATGCCCTGGCCGACCTGGACCTTCGAGTTCACGCGGGAATGGCTGCACCGCGCGCCCTTGGGTCTGGGCAAACCGTTGTCGCAGGCAGTGGGCTACACGGTGCCGCGGCTCGATTACTACCTGGCGACCTACCAGGACGAGGAGTTCAACAGCCCCTCCGGCATCTACAGCCCGCTGCACGACATGGGTCTGTACGGCGGACTGGTCTACATGCTCGCGATCGGGCTGGTCAGTGGCCTGTGCTTCCGCGCCTACCGCGAGGCACGGCTGGTGGGCGTGCTGTTCTATCCGATCTTCTTCATCACCTTCATGGAGATCTACCGCTATCCCTACCTCGGCGTGCCACGGGCCTTCACCTGGACGCTGGGCATCGGGGTGGCGCTGCTGCTGGCCTCCACGGTGAAGCCGGTTCCGGCGTCGCGGCGGTCTGCCGGTGATCCGTCCGTGCCCCAGGGGAGCTGAGCCATGTCCGAGGTCTCCATCCGTTCCGGCCCTCGGCCCCCGCCGCGGCTGAGCATCGTCATCGACAACTACCGCTACGAGCAGTTCGTTGCCCGCACCATCGAGTCTGCGCTGGAACAGACGGTGGCCGAGCGCGTCGAGGTGATCGTGATCGACGATGGCTCGCCGGACAACTCGATGGAGGTGATCAACCGCTACGCCGACCGTGTGCAGGTCATCGCCAAGCCCAACGGCGGACAGGCCTCGGCCTACAACCTCGGCTTCCAGGTGGCCCGCGGCGAGCTGATCCTCTTCCTGGACGCCGACGATTGGCTCTACCCGGACGCTGCGGCGGAAATCCTGGCGGCCTGGGTGCCCGGCGTCAGCAAGCTGCAGTTTCCGCTGGACCTGGTGGATGTGGCCGGTGATCCGCTCTATCGCCAGGTGCCGCGCACCCTGCAGGACAGCGAGGAAGCGGAGCAGCTCATGCGGGACTGGGGTGCTTACGGCTCGCCGCCCGGCTCGGGCAATGTCTACCACCGCGACTACCTGCGCCAGGTGCTGCCACTGGACGAAGCGACCTGGACGACGGCGGCCGATTCGGTACCGGTACTGCTCGCGCCGGCTTACGGGCGCGTGGTGTCGCTGCCGCGGGCGCTCGGTGTCTACCGCGTCCACCGGCCGCGCGAGGACCAGGCGCTGGTCTTCAACAACTACACCAGCAGCATGCGGACCGAGTTCCTGCGCATCATGGCGGGCAAGCAGGCGGTGGTGCGGGCGCTGGACCAGCTCGGCCTGTCGCACGCCCAGCCGCTCGGGCTGGCGCCGTGGGAGGCGCGCACGGTGGTGCTGTGCGCCCGCTTTGGCGGCGAGGAGGCTTGCCAGGCGATGCAGCCTTCGCCAGCGGCGCTGGTCCGGCGGGCGATGTTCTCCATCTTGCGCTGGCCGCACATGACCGTGTCCCGCCGGCTGGCCACGCTGGCGTGGATGTTCGGTGTCCTGGTGCTGCCCCGGGCGCAGGCGCACCAGCTTGCCCTGATCCACCGCCGCTCGGCCGGTGTGCCGATACCACCGTCCGCGCAGTCCGCCGCGGCCCGTCTGGCAGCGGTGAAATCCTGGAACTGAACCCCTTGAACCCGACCATGCTGATCAACGCCCGCTTCCTCACGCGGCAGGCCACCGGCGTCGACCGCTTCGCGATCGAGCTGTTGCAGGCCGCGCAACGGCGCGGTGCGCTCACCCGGGCCGAGGCGGTGGTGCCCGTCGGTGCGACCTTGGTGACTCCCGCTCCCAAGGGCGTACCCGTGCGCCAGGAAGGCCGCCACGGCGGCCACCGCTGGGAGCAGTTCGAGCTGCCCGCGCTGGCCGCCCGGGCGGGCGATGTGCCGCTCGTGAACCTGTGCAACACCGCGCCGCTGCGCTACCGCCGCCAGATTGCCGTCATCCACGACGCCGCGGCCGTCGCCAATCCGCAGAACTACAGCTTCGCCTTCCGGCAGTGGTACCGCGTGATGATCGGCTCGCTGATGCGCCGCAGCCGCGTCATCGCCACGGTCTCGCGCTTCAGCGCCGACGAGCTGACACGCCACTTCGGCGCCCACCACCACGGCATCGAGGTCATCCCCGAAGGCGGCGAGCACATCCTGCGCCTGCCGGCCGATCCGACCGTGTTCGAGCGGCTGGACCTGCGCGGGCGGCGCTATGTGTTGGCGGTGGGCAGCCAGTCGCTGAACAAGAACTTCGCCGCGGTGCTGAACGCGATGAGCCTGATCGATGACCCGGATGTCGTGCTGGTCGCGGCCGGGGGCGGCAACACGCGCATCTTCACCGACAGTGCCCTGCAGCACGAACGCCTGCAGCGCACCGGCTACGTCAGTGACCAGCAGCTCCGCGCCCTCTACGAAGGGGCGGCGTGTTTCGTGTTCCCGTCGTTCTACGAAGGCTTCGGCCTGCCGCCGCTGGAGGCCATGTGCTGCGGCTGTCCGGTGATCGTGTCGGACCGGGCCTCGCTGCCCGAGGTCTGTGCCGATGCGGCCCTCTACTGCAACCCCGACGATCCCGCCACGCTGGCCGCCCAGCTGCGCCGCGTGCTGGGCTCGCCCGCCCTGGCCGACGAACTGCGTACCCGCGGCCACCAGCGCGCCGCCCAGCTCACCTGGGACCGCGCCGCACGCGAGTTCACCGACTTGATGGACCTGCATTTCGCATGAGTCCTAGCCAAAGCCACA
>JBEANV010000249.1:0-2510 GCA_041165285.1 Pseudomonadota bacterium
TCGCGCGTGACCTGGCGCAATGGGGTGTGCGGGTGTGCACGATCGCACCGGGCTTGTTCGCGACGCCCTTGGTGCAGGAACTGCCCGAAGAGGTGCAGAAGATGCTGGCCGCATCCATTCCCTTCCCCAAGCGCCTGGGCCAGCCGCACGAGTTCGCGGCCCTGGCGTTGCACATCGTCAGCAACGGACATCTGAATGGCGAGGTGATCCGCCTCGATGGCGCGCTGCGCATGGCGCCGCGCTGAACGGAGCCGGCCATGTGGAGTTACAGCCCGCCGCTGCGCGACATGCAGTTCGTGATCGAGGACGTGTTGGGCGCACCGGCGGCCTGGCGAGACATGCCCGCCTTTGCCGAGCTGGACGTTGACACCGCGCGTGCGGTGTTGAATGAAGCCGGCAAGTTTGCTGCCGGGGTGCTGGCGCCGATCAACGCCAGCGCCGACCTGGAAGGCTGCACGTGGAACGACGGCGAAGTGCGAACACCCGCCGGCTACCGCGAGGCCTACCGCGCCTACGTCGAAGGCGGATGGGCTGCGCTCGCCTGCGAGCCGCAGGATGGTGGCCAGGGCCTGCCGACGCTGCTCAGCGCGGCCTTCAACGAGATGATCGCCGCCGCCAACCACGGCTGGACCATGTACCCCGGCCTGCTGCATGGCGCCTACGACTGCCTGCGCGCACATGGCAGCCCGGAACTGAAGCAGCGCTATTTGCCCAAGCTGGCCAGTGGCGAATGGCTGGCGACGATGAACCTTACCGAGCCGCAGGCCGGCAGCGATCTCGCGCCGGTGCGCAGCAAGGCCGAGCCTGCGGGCGATGGCTCGTACCTCATCAGTGGCAGCAAGATCTTCATCTCCGGCGGTGAAAGCGACCTCACCGACAACATCGTGCACCTGGTGCTTGCTCGGCTGCCCGACGCGCCCGCAGGCACCCGGGGCTTGTCGCTGTTTCTTGCGCCGAAAGTCCTGTCCGATGGTGCCCGCAATCCGATTCGCTGCGATGGCATCGAGAAGAAGATGGGCATCAAGGGCAGTGCCACCTGCGCGATGAGCTTCGACCGTGCGACGGGCTGGTTGATCGGCGAGCCGCATCGTGGCTTGTCGGCCATGTTCGTGATGATGAATTCGGCACGGTTGCACGTCGCCATGCAGGGCATCGGGCACCTGGAGACCGCGCAGCGCAACGCCCACGCCTATGCGCACGAGCGCGTGCAGGGCCGCGGAAGGCCCATCGCCGAGCACCCGGCGATACGGCGCACGCTATGGAGCCTGCGCGCGCTGGTCGAAGGCGAGCGCGTGATCGCCTACTGGACGGCCATGCTGATCGACGAGGCCCACCACCACCCTGACGCAGCGCGGCGCGCCCAAGCTGAGGGGTTGGTCGGGTTACTCACGCCGGTGGCCAAGGCCTTCTTCACTGACAACGGTCACCGCGGCGCCGACGAGGCCTTGCAGGTCTGGGGCGGCTACGGCTATGTGCACGAGTACGGCATCGAACAGTGCGTTCGCGACAGCCGCATCGCGATGATCTACGAGGGCACCAACGAGATCCAAGCCATCGACCTGTTGCAGCGCAAGGTGCTCGACGACGGCGGGGCGAATCTCGACTCGCTGCTGGCTCTGCTCGAAGCGGACGCGCGAAGCGCCGCAAGTAACCCTTCGTTGACGGAATTGAGTGCTGCGTTGCTGTCCGAAGTGGCGGCGGCCCGCACCGCGACGGCATCGCTGCTCGATGGACGTGCATCGGACCCGGAGTGGCCATTGCGTATGGCCGACGACTATCTGCGCGGTGTCGGCTTGACCTTGCTGGCATGGGCCTGGCTGCGCGGCGCGCAGGCAGCGCTTCCGCTGGCCGGTGGCAGTGTCTGGCACGACGAGAAGGTCAAGGCCTCGCGATTCGGAGTGCAGTGGCTCCTGCCGGAGTCCGCGTGGCGCTGGGCGCGGGTTCGTGCGCGCAATGCCGCGGTGCCACCGGCATCGGCTTGAGCCTCGGCAGTCGGCGCGGCGGCCGCCGCCATTGGCTTTGGGATGATGTCCTACTCATGATCTTCATCCTCGCCCCGCAGCAACGAGGACTCGGGCCGCGGCACGATCGACAGCTGATCGTTGGCTGCCGGCAAGAGCATGCGATAGAGCTGCTCCCGGCGTGCGGAATCGCCATCGAGGGCGATGTTCCAAAGCAGTTCACGTTCAAGCGTTTCGCGGTGGCCCTTCACCACCTTGAGCGCACGCCGCCTGTGCCGTCGCTTGCCTCGTCCTGTCACTGTTGACTCTCCACGTCGATCGGTTCATGGGCGAGGTTGCTTCGCAATTCCTCGTCGATGAGGAAGTGCAGGAACCGCGTGTCCGCGCTCGTACCCCAGAAATGGCGCTTGCAGCGTCGAACGAACTGCCTCAGGTCGGCCTCGCTGCGCACGGTTGCCGGATCGAATCCCGTGATCTTCACCCAGCGATCCGACTCGCGCCGGGTGAGCCGCAGTGTCCTGGTGCCGCGCAGCACAACGTCCGCAGTGC
>JBEANV010000250.1:0-6124 GCA_041165285.1 Pseudomonadota bacterium
GACATCGGCTCCCGCAAACGTCAGGTGACCCGTGTCGAACAGCAGGCGAACCGACGGGCCGGTCGCGGCCATCAGGCGATCGATGTCGTGCTCGCTCTCGACCGCCGTGCCCATGTGGTGGTGAAACGCCAGCGGCACCCCCCACTCGGCGCAATAGTCTCCGAAGGCCGTCAGCTTGTGACCGTAGGCCACCATTTCCGCGTCGCTCAGCGTGCGACGACGGGCCAGCGGGACATCCTGGCGGTTCTGGATCGTGCCCGCAGTCTCGCCGTACACCAGACAGGCCGCGCCGAGTTCACGGAACATCTCCAACTGGGCCTGCGCCTTCTGTTTCTCGCTGTCCAGGTCAGTGTCCAGCAGCGTGCCGGAATACCACCCGGACACCAGTGTCAACTGATGCGCTTGCAACAGCGGGGCCAATTCGGCGGCGGTCTTCGGAAACTTGCCGCCGGTTTCCACCCCCGAGAATCCAGCCAGATGGCTTTCATGCAGGCAGGTTTCCAGTGGCGTGTCACCACCGAGTTGCGGCAGATCGTCGTTGGACCAGGCGATGGGGGCAATGCCAAGTTTTGCGCTGAGGGTCATGCGAGTTCTCAAGTCAAAATTCAAGTGCGGGTCTTGACGCCGCTGGAGCGGTTGCTGGCCACGGTGGTCAAGATGGCTGCCACCACGATGACAGCACCCGTGGAGGCCTGGACGTAGAACGACGGCACCTGTGCGAGCGTCAACAGGTTGTTGATCACGCCGATCAGCAGGACACCCCCGACGACGCCGATGATCGTGCCCTTGCCACCCCCCAGGCTGACGCCGCCGATCACCGCTGCCGCGAAGGCAGAGAAAATGATGCCCTGACCTTGGGTCGTGACTGCCGAGTCGAGTCGGCCTGTCATCAGCACCCCGGCCAACCCCGACAACAGCGCGGCAAAGATGAATGCCGACCAGATGACACGGTCCACATGGATGCCCGCCGCGCGTGCAGCCTCTTCATTGCCACCGACTGCATACAGGGCACGGCCGTAGCGGTGGTACTGAAACACCACCCCGACGATCACGGCCACCGCAAGGAAAACAAACACCGAAACCGGAATGCCATGGACCGTGGCCGACCCGAGGAATGTCAGCGCCGCACCGGGCGAATAGATCGAACGGCCGCTGGAGACGATCAGCACGCCACCGCGCAGCAGCACCAGCAACCCCAGCGTGGAAATGAAGGGGTTGAGCCCGACCTTCACCACCATGAATCCGTTGAACACCCCGATCACGCCGGCGGTGGCCAGTGCAATCAACAGCCCTGACCAGCCTGGCAGTTCCACACCGAATCCGCCCGCTGCCGCCGGCACGAGCATGACCGCTGCCAGCATCGGTGCAAAACCGACAATGCCTTCGAGTGAAAGGTCCAGACGCCCGATGAGAACGACAAAGGTCAGCCCGATCGTCGTCAAGCCCAGGACACTGACCTGTTCGAGGATATTGACCAGGTTGACGGCCGTGAGGAAACTCGGTGCGACAAAGGCGCCGATGATCACGATCACCAGGAGAACCGGGTACATGGTGAAGCCATTGGCGACGAAGGCGCTGCCAAAAGCCGAAAGACGAGAGGGGCCCTGCAACTGGACAGCAGGGGTTGAAATCATGTCAGCACGGGCGTTCATGCCACACCTTCCATATGCAAGATTAAGTCTTTCAAGTCGTAGTCGTTCACCAGTTCACTGACGAACTTTCCTTCGACGATGATGGCCACACGGTTCGCGAGTTGCTCGATCTCGTCCTCCTCGTCGGACACGACGACGATGCCCATCCCTCTGCGGGCGAGATCACGCAGCAGCCCATAGAGCTGCTCCTTGGCACCGACATCCACACCGCGTGTCGGGCTCATCGCCACGATGACTTCCGGCTTTCGGCACAGTGCCCGGGCGAAAACCACCTTCTGCTGGTTGCCTCCGCTCAACTGGCTCACCGGCTGTTCAAGCGAAGAAGAGATGACCCGCGTCTGCCTGGCGAGGTCGCCCACATGCGCCGATTCTTTTTCTCGCCGGATGAAACCGAATGAATCCGACAGCAAGTCGAGGCCGCCGATCGAGACGTTTTCTCGGACGCCGAGTATTCCGACATACCCGCTCTCGTGCCGATCGGTCGGCACCAGGCCGATGGTGGGAAAACTGCCGCGCGGGCTGGTGACCTCGCCCCCGGCGGGCTTCTTCTGCCCGGCCAGGATCATCGCCAGGTCTTCCTTGCCACCGCCGACAGGGCCTGCCAGCGCGACGATCTCGCCAGCCCGCACCTCGAAGTCGAAGGTGGACCCGGCCTTGGCGTTCAGACGCAGCTTGTGCGCTTTCAGCAGCGCGGGGGCCGTGTGCTGCGTGTGGTCCTCGCGCAGGCTGCGTGTCGTCTCCTCGCCCATCATCAGGTTGGCGATGGTCTGCACATCCAGGTTGGCGACCGGCTCGCGTGCCTTGACGACCTGTCCGTCCCGCATGATCGTGACGACGTCGGCCACCTCGAAGATCTCGTCCAGGTGGTGCGAGATGTAGACGAAGGAAATGCCTTTTGCCTTCAGTGCCTTGACGTGCTGGAACAGGATCCGCTTTTCGGCATTGCTCAGGGCCGCCGTCGGTTCATCGAGGATCATCACCGGCACCCCCCGGCTGAGCGCCTTGATGATCTCCAGGAGCTGGCGTGTTCCCGCATCCAGCGACGCTGCCAGTGCGCCAGGTGCGATGTCGATGTTCCACTCTCCGAGGAGTTCAGCGGCACGGGCCTGCATCTGTCCGTGGCTCACCATGCCAAAGCGGTTTCGAACCGACGGACTCTCCAGGAACAAATTCTCCGCCACCGTCAGCAGGTTGAACAGACGCGGTGTCTGCTGCACATGCGCGATGTCGTTGCGGATGCTGGCGGCGTAGCTCTGGCCGTTCGCCGTCACCTCCGTGTCGCTGATGCGAATGTGGCCGGCATCCGCGGGCGTGAACCCGCTGAGTGCCGACACCAGGGTGCTTTTGCCGGCGCCGTTGCGGCCCAGCAAGGCGTGAACTTCACCTTTTTCGACCGTGAAGTCCACGCCACGCAGAGCGCGGGTGGACCCGAAGGTCTTGGTGATGTTGCGCATCGCCACAATGGCTTGATCGCTCGTCATGACCTTCATGCTCCATGCCTGCGCTGTGCGGCAATCACTTGCCGACCTGGTTGCCCCAGAGGGCGGTCGAATCCACGTTGCTGCTGGTGACCAGCGTGGCGTTGAGCTGGTACTGCGGACCCACCGGCGTCTCGATCACCCGGCCGTCAGGACGCGGACCGATCTTGATCGTGCCGCCACCCTTGACCAGCTTGATCAGCTCGGCGGTCTTCGTGGCGTAGGCGCTCAGCGGCTGGGACACGGTGGCGTCCAGGGCCTTGCTGCGGATCAGTTGAAGGCCCTGCGGCGTGCCATCGATGGCGACACGGATGACGGATTTCGCATCGCCGACCGCCGCGCCGTGGCCCGTCGCCTTGAGCTGCGCGTTCACGGCCGTGGCCATCAGCTCCGACGCCATGAAGATCCCCGAGAGGGTCGGGTTCTGCGTGAGCACGTTCTGCGCAGCATCCGCCGCCATGTCCGCCGTCCATTCGGTCGGGCGCTGGATCAGCTTGACCTTCGGGGCCTCTTTCTTCAGCGTGTCGGCGAAACCGTTCGAGCGGTCGCGGCCGTTCGGAGTGTTCAGGCCGCCCTGCAGTTCCAGCACGATGCACGAGTTGGCCGTCCAGCACGCCTTCTTCTTCAGGCGACGCACCATCTCTTCGGCGCCCTGCACGCCGGCGTTGATGTTGTCGGCGCGAACCGTGGCCGTGACGTTGCCGCCGGCCGGGGCATCGTCGATCGAGAACACCAGCGCATTGGCATCATTGGCACGCTTCACCGCCGGCACGATGCCTGCGGAGTCGATCGGCGCGAAGACGATCACGTTGGCGCCACCGGCCACCAGGTTCTGCAAGGCACTCACCTGTGCGGCGATGTCGCCATTGGGATCAGGGGCGCCCACCACGGTGAAACCACTGCTCTTGAAGGCATCCAGCGACATCTTCAGCATGAGGGTCTGGAAGTCGTCCTTCAGGAACTTCGGGGTGATGCCGACCTTGATGTCGCTTTGGGCGTGCGCCACCGGCATCACCATCGCCGCCACGAGCGACGCGCCAAGAGCAATCATCTTGCGATTGAATTTCATCGATGTCTCCAGTGTGGGCTTGATTGCCCGTGATCCCTTTGCAGGGGGTTCTTTCTTCAATGTCTCCCTGGCCGAATTGCCAGAGATTCGCGGGAATTCAATGACTACGAGAAATCGGATACTTCCGACACGTTGACAAGTCGCCGTTCATGCATGGACCGGTAGGCGGCCTCGGCCAGAATCAACGCGCGCCGCCCATCCTCGAAACTGGCCAGCGGTGTCGCGCCCTTCTCGACACAATCGACAAAACCGTCGATTTCCGCCATGAAGGCTTCGAGATAACGCTCAAGGAAAAAGAACTGATAAGGTGACGCCGCCTCGGTGCCCGTCGCCGAATAACGGCGCAGTGCGTTGGGCTTGCGGTTGTCGGAAATCAGCATCCCCGAGCTGCCCATCAGTTCGACGCGCTGGTCATATCCGTAGACTGCCGTTCGGGAATTGTTGATGTGGCACTGCTTGCCCGACGCCGTGCGCAGGATGAACATGGCACTGTCAACTTCGTTCAGTTCGCGTCCGAGCACCGGATCGATCAGGGCATTGCCCAGCGCGAACACCTCGGTCGGCTCCTCGCCCAGCATGAAGCGTGCGAGATCGAAATCGTGGATGGTCATGTCGCGAAAAAGGCCACCAGCCGCTTCCAGGTAGGCGCGTGGTGGCAAGGCCGGATCGCGCGAGGTGATGACAACCTGGTGCAATTCACCGATCTCACCCGCCAGCATCGCCGCGCGTGCTGCACTGTGGCCCGGGTCGTAGCGCCGATTGAATCCAAGCTGGATCGGAATGCGGGTGCCAGCGATTCGAGCGGCGCATGCGTTGACACGCGCCAGATTCAGATCGATCGGCTTTTCGCACAGGACGGCCTTGCCAGCCGCGATCGCCATTTCGATGTAATCGGCATGGGTGGGCGTCGCAGTGGCGATCAATACTGCATCGACATCCTTCGAGCTGAAAATCTCGTCCGGATTCTGGGCTGCCCTGACCCCCTGCTCAGCGGCCACGCGCTCTGCGGAAGGACGGTGCACGTCATAAACCATCGCCAAAGACGCTCGTGGATGACGCGCCACGTTGGCAGCATGCATCTGACCAATGCGGCCACATCCCAATACAGCAATTTTCAACATTCACTTGCTCCAAAATACCGGATCACTTGAGGCGGAGGTTTTAAAAATCATGGCTGCTTTTGATATTCATCACGGAACATGAGACGGGCCGTGAAAGAAACGGACATCAAAAATCAGGGCACAAGAATCCCGGACCCCATTCGAATGAATAGGGCAAAGATCAATGGCATGCCAAGCGGGATGCTTCAGTTTGTTCGAGTTCGCCAAGCCCGCTGCTGCAGGATTTTCAGGTGGGTGAAAACATGGCTTGTGTCAGTTCAGCGAGATTAACGCAATGAAAATTGCACGTCAACTAAAGTTGCACTCATGATTGCAAAACACGGGATAACACCTAAGCTTCGATCTCCCGATGACATAGATGCCTCGGATCCGACCCGGTCTTTCCCGCCCCCACCCGTTGCCTGAGCGCTGTTCACAGCGCCCGTGGCGTCCGCCACCCGCTCAGGCAGATCACTCATTTTTGGAGACCTTGATGCACAGACACATGACTGACCGACGCACCGCTCTGGCTGGTTTGGTCGCTGCGGCACTGACCCCACTGACGGTGTCCGCGCAAACGACCTATCCCGCCAAGCCCATCACCCTGGTGATTCCCTTCCCCCCTGGCGGGCAAACGGATGTGCTCGGTCGCCTGATCGGTGAGCGTCTCGCTCAGCGGCTGGGACAGCCCGTGGTCGTGGAAAACAAGGCGGGCGTCAATGGCTCGATGGCCTCCGACGCTGTCGCGCGCGCCAAGCCCGATGGCTACACCCTGGTGATCGGTGGGCCTGGCACGCACGCCATCAACCAGCTCGTCAATCCGAA
>JBEANV010000251.1:0-2900 GCA_041165285.1 Pseudomonadota bacterium
AATCGGAAAAAATTTTGCCTGCTGTTTTCATGTGTGGTACCGTAATTTACGGTGCATCCTCAATATATTTATTGGCTTACTCAATAGTGGTCGGCTTTTTTTCAAGTTTAGCTATAAGTATTTTTTTGAAAAGTAAATAAAATTTGGACTTTGTCAATGGGGTGGACGCCCCCACCCTGACCGGCCGAGGTTGTGCGAGAGTAGTGTCGTCAACACATCCACTTGAACCGAGCGGGAGCGTCCACCATGAAGGGCACTTCTAAAAACCCACCCGGTCGACGCCGGGCGGGACAGAAGGCAAGATGAGGGCCCATGATCACGCCGCGCATCAAGCCCTCGGGCTTCTTCCCGCCCGACCCACCCGATGATCGATCGGTGCGCCAGCAACGCCAGGCCAAGCTGGAAGGCTATGTGCAGACGCTGGCGGCGATGGACGAGCTGATCGACTTCGCGGCCATGGCCGCAGCGGTGGACACCGCCTGCCCACGGCCGGATCGCAGCAAGGGCGGTCGCCCGCCGTACCCCACCGAAGTGCTCGTGCGCATGGTCTTCCTGCAGGGGCTGTACAACCTGTCGGACGAACAGTGCGAGCACCAGGTGCTCGACCGGATGAGCTTCCAGCGGTTCTGTCGACTCGAAGGCGCCCTGAACATCCCCGATGCACGCACGCTGTGGCACTTCCGCCAGCGCCTGGCCCACGGGGGTTTGGGCGGTCGGGCGATCTTCGAGAGCCTGAGCGGGCAACTGCAGCAGCACGGATTCATCCCGCGCGGTGGACAGATCGTCGACGCCAGCATCGTGCAGGCGCCGATCACGCGCACCCGGACCGAAGAGCGAGAGGCGCTGAACCGGGGCGATACCCCCGAGGGCTGGGGCACCAGACGAATGGCCCACACCGACCGTGATGCGCGCTGGACGGTCAAGCACGGCAAGTCGTTCTATGGCTACAAGCTGCATGCGAATGCCGATGCCCGCTACAAGCTCATCCGCACGATCAAGGTCACGGCGGCCAACGCCGATGACGGACAGCAACTCGCTGACGTGCTGCAGCAGGCCAACACGCGCGGGCGACTGCTCGCGGACAGGGGCTACGACAGCCACGCCAACCGGCAGGTGCTGGCGCGGCACGGGCTGGTCGACGGCATTGCCCGAAGGGCCAGGCCGCAGCAGATAGCCAGGATCCGACTGCGGCAGCGCAACCTGGGTATCAACCGGATCCGGGCGCGGGTCGAGCATGTCTTCGCCGGCCTGCGCCAGCAAGGTGGCAAGTGCGTGCGGGCGATGACACTGGCACGCAATGCGTTGACCATCACGCTGCAGTGCGCGGCCTACAACGCCCGCAGGCTGGCCTGGCTGGTCTTGAGCGCAGGTGCGTCTGCAAAGCCCGCATGACAGGGTCAGCCAGTGCCCGCCGAGGGCTGCGACAGGCCTGAGTGGGTCTATCGGCATGGCTGCGCCGCTCCATGCCGGCCGTCAAGTCCATCCCGGATCTCGATCACGTCTTCACTGTGAGACTCGGCCGGTTTTTAGAAGCGCCCTTAGTGGGTGTAGACAGAATCAACTGATGGTGAGCATGCTGACAGTCCTGTAGTCGGAGGCCAGGAGGCTCAGCATGTGTGCAACCTGCAAGAATACGGTGACCGGGGAGCCGAACCGTGGAGGCCGGCCTCGGACGTTGAAGGAAGAGCATGTGCTGGCCTTGAAGGAGATCGTGGCCGAGCAGCCCGGAGCGACGCTAGAGGTGGTGACACAGCTTCTGGCAGAGCGTTGCGGGGTGAAGGTATGCAGCCTGACCGTGCGCCGGGCACTGAAGGACGCGGGGGTTGTGCGGGTCAAGCCGACGCGGCGCGCGGTGGAAGGAGGGCCACCAGCCAAGCCCGGACGCTACGGCTATACACCAGCGCATCGGCGCGAAGCCGTGGGCAGCGGTTATAGCTGCTGCCTGACCGATGCGGAATGGGCGCTGGTGGCCGACCTGTTCGAGCATCGGGCTGGTGGTCGCGGCATGCCGCCGCAACTGGATCGCCGTACTCTGGTGGACGCGTGCTGCTACGTGCTGCGCACCGGATGCGCGTGGCGGCTGTTGCCCAAGTCATTTCCAGCGTGGCCGACGGTGTACAAGTCGTTCAGCCGCTGGGCAGCCCAGGGCGTGTTCGAGGCGATGCAGGATCGACTGCGCCAGCAGTGGCGAGAGCGGCTGGGACGCCACGCCCAGCCCAGCGCGGCGGTGCTCGATTCTCAATCCACACGGTATTCGCCTCAAGGGGGCGAGGCCGGCTTCGATGCAGGCAAGAAGGTCAAGGGGCGCAAGCGCCATCTGGTGGTGGACACGCTCGGGTTGCTGCTGGCCGTCACGGTGAGTGCGGCCAGCGTGCAGGATCGAGACGGTGCACCGGCCGTCGTGGCCCAGGCCTATGCCAAGGTGCCCTCGCTGAAGGTGCTGTTCGTCGATGGCGCGTACGGTGGTTCATGCGCGCAGGCTCTGCAGGCCGCCCACGGCCTGGATGTGCAAGTGGTGCGTCACCCCGGCAATGGCAACGCGCATGTATTCCTGGACACGAACACTGCACAGACACCGCCGGTGGTCCCCAAGGGCTTCGTGCCTTTGCCAATGCGCTGGGTGGTCGAGCGTACTCACGCCTGGGGCGAGCGCTGCCGCCGTCTCGTCATGCATCACGACCGCAAGATCACCACCTCCACCGCATGGGTGTGGTTTGCTCAAGCCCAGATCCTCCTGCACAGGTTGGCCCTACGCAGTTGATTCTGTCTACACCCACTGAGCAGGAAACGTCCATGTCAACGCTCCGAGCCATGGTGATAGTGGGTGCCGGTCATGTCGGCGGCTGGGCACCTTGCCGCTGGCGTTCGAGCGTCAGCCCGATGACTCGACGCAGGTGATG
>JBEANV010000252.1:0-4240 GCA_041165285.1 Pseudomonadota bacterium
CCCTGCAGGTGCGCAGCGCTGCCGCCGACCGCGCCACCTACCTGCTGCGCCCCGATCTGGGCCGGCAGCTCGACCGCGACAGCGCACTGCAGCTCGATGGCCACGGCGCGCTGGTGGACACCGGCCTGCTGCTCGTCGTCGGCGACGGGCTGTCCTCGGCCGCGGTGCAGCGTCAGGCGGTGCCGCTGATCGACGAGTTGCTGAAGCAGCGGCCCGCGGGCTGGCGGCTGGAGCTGGTCGTCGTGGCGACCCAGGCGCGTGTGGCGCTCGGCGACGACATCGGGCAGCGCCTGGCGGCACCGCTGGTCGCGGTGCTGATCGGCGAGCGGCCGGGCTTGAGTTCGCCGGACAGTCTGGGTGTCTACCTGACGCACGCGCCGCGCGTCGGCCGCACGGACGCCGAGCGCAACTGCCTGTCGAACGTGCGCGCCGAAGGGCTGCACCACGCGGACGCGGCGCGCAAGCTGTGGTGGCTGGCCATGGCGGCGCGACAAAGTCAGCTCACCGGGGTAGGGTTGAAGGATCGCAGCGACCTGCTGACCCGGAACCCTCCATGACCGACGACGTTTCTGAAGTTGAAGTTTCCAGCCCGCCCCTGCGGATCGGCGCACCGCTGTCCGAACAACTGGCGAACGCCATCGCCCTGACCATCCGCGACGGGCAGCTCCCGCCCGGCCAGCGACTGCCGACCGAGGCCGCGCTGGTGGCGCGCTTCGGCGTGAGCCGCACGGTGGTGCGCGAGGCGCTGTCGCGGCTGAAGACACTCGGGCTGGTCGAGTCGCGCCAGGGGTCGGGTGCCTTCGTGAAGCAGGGGCTGGCGCCGGAACTGGCGTCGCTGGTGCTGGCGCCCGATGGCTCGATCACCGCGGTGGCGCAGATGATCGAGGTGCGCCGCGCCCTGGAGTCCGAGGCCGCCGCCCTGGCCGCCGCACGCCGCACGCCCGAGGCGCTGCAGCACATCCGGCTCGCCGTGCAGGCGCTGGACGACGCCGTGGCGGCTGGCGGGGACGGCGTGGCCGAGGACGTGGCCCTGCACACCGCCATCGCGCAGGCGGCCGGCAATCCTTTCCTGCTCACGACCCTGGCCTACCTGCACGGCTTCCTGCTCGACGCTACCCGCGTCACCCGCGCCCACGAGGCCCGCCACGCCGACCTCGCGCAGCAGGTGCGGGACGAACACGCCGCCATCGTCGCCGCCATCGTCGCCGCCGATGTGGACGCCGCCCGTGCGGCTGGCGCGCAGCACATGCACCACGCCGCCCGGCGCATCGGCCAGACTGCGGGTAATCACGCATGAGGGGGGTGGGCAAGACGGCCATAATTTGTACGACAACCTGACAACTCATCGACTCTACCCAAGGAAGCTGCCATGCCTGCGCGTGACCCTGATGACCATGACCTTTCCATCGGCGTGATCGGCCTGGGCGCGATGGGCCGCGGCATGGCCGCTTCGCTGCGCCGCGCCGGCTACCGCGTCCACGTCTGCGATGTCCGCCAGGAAGCGTCCGAGGCCTTCGCGGCCGAAGGCGGCGTCGCTTGCGCCAGCCCGGCCGCACTGGCGGCGCACTGCGGCATCGTCGTCAGCGTGGTGGTCAACGCGGCGCAGACCGAGGCGGTGCTGTTCGGCGAGAACGGCGCCGCTGCTGCCATGAAGCCGGGCAGCGTCTTCGTCATGTGCTCGACCGTGGATCCGAACTGGTCGGCGGCGCTGGAGTCGCGGCTGGCGGCGCTGGGCGTGCTGTACCTGGACGCGCCGATCTCGGGTGGCGCCGCCAAGGCCGCGTCGGGCCAGATGACGATGATGACCGCCGGCTCGCCCGACGCCTACGCCAAGGTCGGCAGCGCGCTCGATGCGATGGCAGCCAAGGTCTACCGGCTCGGCGACCGGGCGGGTAACGGCAGCAAGGTCAAGATCATCAACCAGCTCCTGGCCGGCGTCCACATCGCCGCCGCCGCCGAGGCGATGGCGCTCGGCCTGCGCGAAGGCGTGGACGCCACAGCGCTGTACGAGGTGATCACCCACAGCGCCGGCAACAGCTGGATGTTCGAGAACCGCATGGCACATGTGCTCGCCGCCGACTACACGCCGCTGTCGGCGGTGGACATCTTCGTGAAGGATCTCGGCCTCGTGCTCGACACGGCGCGGGCGACCAAGTTCCCGCTGCCGCTGTCGGCGACGGCGCACCAGATGTTCATGCAGGCGTCCACTGCGGGATTCGGGCGCGAGGACGACTCGGCGGTCATCAAGATCTTCCCCGGCATCACGCTGCCACAACCCGAGCCGAAGCCATGACCCGCCGCCCCTTGCTCGGCTGCATCGCCGACGACTTCACCGGTGCCACCGACCTCGCCAACAACCTCGTGCGCAGCGGAATGCGCACGGTGCAGACCATTGGCGTGCCGGCCGACGCCGACGCGCTGGTGGACGCCGACGCGATCGTGGTCGCGCTCAAGTCCCGCACCATCCCGGCGGACGAGGCCGTCGCGCAGTCGCTGGCTGCACTGCGCTGGCTGCAGGCGCAGGGGGTGGAGCAGATCTACTTCAAGTACTGCTCCACCTTCGACTCGACCCCGACCGGCAACATCGGCCCCGTGACCGACGCGCTGCTCGATGCGCTGCACGGCACCGGCCAGGGCTTCACCATCGCCTGCCCCGCCTTCCCGGACAACCAGCGCACGGTGTTCAAGGGCCACCTGTTCGTCGGCGACCTGCTGCTGTCGGACAGCGGCATGCGCCACCACCCGCTCACGCCGATGACCGACGCCAACCTCGTGCGCGTGCTGCAGTCGCAGACGCAGCGCCGTGTCGGGCTGGTGCCGCACGAGGTGGTGGCCCGCGGCGCCGAAGCCATCGCGCAACGCTTCGCCCAGCTGCAGGCCGAGGGCGTGGGCATGGCGGTGGTGGATGCCGTGGGGAATGACGATCTGTACCGCATCGGCGTGGCGCTGGCAGGCATGCCGCTGGTGACCGCAGGCTCGGGCATCGCGATCGGCCTGCCGCAGAACTGGCGAACCTCGGGCGCACTGGTGGCGAACGACGCAGCAGACCAGCTGCCGCCCGCAACCGGCCTGCAGGCCGTGGTGTCGGGAAGTTGCTCGGTGGCGACCAACGCACAGGTGCTGCATTTCAGCCAGCAGGGCCGGCCGACCTTCGCCGTGAACCCGCTGGACATCGCGGCCGGCCAGGACGTGGTCGGGCAGGTGCTGGCCTGGGCGGCGCCGCTGCTCGCACAAGGCCCGGTGCTGGTCCACGCCACGGCCGAGGCCGAAGCCGTGCGTGCGGTGCAAGCCCGACTCGGCGTAGCGGAAGCCGGTGAGCTGGTGGAGCGCACGCTGTCGCGCATCGCTGCGGGGCTGGTGCAAGCCGGTGTCCGGCAGCTGGTCGTGGCGGGCGGAGAAACGTCCGGTGCGGTCGTGCAGGCGTTGGGCGTGGGCCGGATGGTCATCGGGACACAGATCGATCCGGGTGTGCCCTGGACCGCGGTGCTGTCGCCCGTCTGTCCGGATGAGACCGTCCATGTCGCACTGAAGTCCGGCAACTTCGGCAGCACCGACTTCTTCACCAAGGCGTTCACGCGGCTGACACGCCAGGAGAGACAGCCATGACCGACAGCGCGCTACGTGCCGAGATCTGCCGTGTCGGCGCCTCGCTGTTCACACGCGGCTACGTCCACGCCAGCGCCGGCAACATCAGCGTGCGCACCGAGGACGGCGGTTTCCTGATCACGCCGACCGACGCCTGCCTCGGCACGCTCTTGCCCGAGCGGCTGGCGGCCGTGAACGCGGACGGCGTGCAGACCAGCGGCGACCGGGCCTCCAAGACCCTGGCGCTGCACCGCCGCATCTACGCCGCCGATCCCGAGGCGCGCTGCGTCATCCACACGCACTCGACCCACCTCGTCGCGCTGACGCTGGCCGGTGTGGCACACCCGGACGACATCCTCCCGCCGATCACGCCCTACTTCGTGATGAAGGTCGGCCATGTGCCGCTGATCCCGTACCACCGGCCTGGCGATCCGGCTGCCGCCGACCGCGTTGCGGCGCGGATAGCAGCCGCTCGCGCCGCCGGCACGCCGCTGCGCGCTGTCATGCTCGACCGACTCGGCCCGAACGTCTGGCATGCCACGCCGGCCGAAGCCAGCGCGGTGCTTCAAGAGTTGGAAGAGACAGCGAAGCTGTGGCTGCTGTGCGAGCGCAAGCCCGTGCCGCTCAGCGACGCGCAGATCGACGAATTGCGCCG
>JBEANV010000253.1:0-3570 GCA_041165285.1 Pseudomonadota bacterium
ATCGTCGCGGTGGACGTGACCGACGAGACGCTGGCGGTCGCCAAGGCGATGGGCGCCGACCGCACGGTCAACGTCGCCACCGAGTCCGACTGGGTGTCGCGTTACAGCGCCGACAAGGGCAGCTTCGACGTGATGATCGAGTGCTCGGGCAACGAGCGGGCGCTGCGGGCGGGGCTGGACGTGATGCGCCCGCGGGGCGTGGTGGTGCAGCTCGGGCTGGGCGGCGACGTGAACATCCCGCAGAACCTGATCGTCGCCAAGGAGCTGAGCCTGTGCGGATCGTTCCGCTTCCACGCCGAGTTCGCGCTGGCGGTGCGGCTGATCAACGAGGGGCGGGTGGACCTGCGGCCGATGGTGACGCGGACCTTCCCGCTGGAGCAGGCACGGGAGGCGTTCGAGCTGGCGAGTGATCGGCGGCGGGCGATGAAGGTGCTGATCGACTTCGACGCGCAGGCACCGGCGGCCATCGCCTGAGCGACAGCGACGCGCCGCTCACCCCAGTTCGTCAAAAGGCAAGGCCGCGCCGCTCAGCAAGTCCTGCATCAGTTGAGCGTGGTCCGCCCGATGGTTCACGCTCAGCTCCAGTCCCAGGGGGCCGGTCGTCTCGACGTAGCTGTAGGAGCCGCCCGGGTAGTACCCGACGTGGTACGGCAAGCCGACGCCGATGTCGGCCAGCGTCTGCTGGAACACCTTGCGGTCACCGACCTGGACGCAGAAGTGGAAGACCCCCGGGCCTCGGCGGTCCAGGAAATCACGCCACGGACTCCGCCCCGGACCCGGCTGCATCAGCTCCAGCACAAAGGCACCCAGGTCGTACTTCGCGACCTGGCAGTCCGTGTAGTCGGCGGGTTGGCCGTGCGTGTAGTGGAGGATGCCACCGGAAAAGATGACCTCGACGGCCGCTTCAGGCAGGTCGAGAACCCTGGCCCAGTTCGCATTGGCTTTCTGCACGTCGTTCACGACGAGGCAGATCTGGAAGACGGTGTTGCTGGAGGCCATGTCGGGTGTCCGTTGTGGTGCTGTGCGGCAGGTTCGAGAGCCTAACGGTGTCCGCACCGCTCAGGTGCTCTCCCGCGCCACGACGTGGAACGGCACGGTCAGCGTCTCCGCGGGCAAGACCGTGCCCGCCCGCCCCGCCTCGATGGCGCGCAGCAGCAGCTCCCCCGCCGCCCGCCCCATCCCGGCGCAGTCGATCGCCACCGTCGTGATGCGCGGATGGCAGTTGCGGCTGACCTCGAAGTCCCCGAAGCCGGCGATGGCGAGGCGCCCGGGCACGTCCCAGCCGCGCCGCTGGCACTCGGCCAGGGCGCCGAACGCACACAGGTCCGACACGCACACCGCCGCGTCCACGTCCGGCCACTGCTGGACGAGCTGCGCCACCGCCTGCGCGCCCTGCGCCATCGACACGGGTGGCTGGCCGAAGGAGATCACGCGCCCTTCCGGCAGGCCGAGCGCCCGGACCGCCTCCGTGTAGCCGCGCCGCCGGTCGGCCCCCCGGGTGTCGCGGTTGGAGGTGCCGCCGAGGAAGGCGATGTCGCGGTAGCCGCTGGCGTGCAGGTGGTGGACCAGCGCGACCGTGGCCTCGGCGTTCGAGAAACCCACCGTGTGGCCGATCGGCTCGTCCGGCAAATCCCAGGTCTCGACCACCGGGATGCCGCTGGCGATCAGCATGGCGCGGGCCTGCGGCGTGTGCGTGCCACCGGTCAGCACGACCCCCTCGGGCCGGCGCGCCAGCATCTCGCGCACCAGCCGCTCCTCGGTGTCGAGCCGGTAGTCGGTGTCGCCGAGCAGCAGTTGCAAGCCGGCGCCTTCGACCGCCGCCGCCAGGCCGTGCGCGGTCTCGGAGAAGCTGGAGTTGTTCAGCGACGGAATCAGCGCCGCAATGAAGCCCGAGCGTTTGCTGGAGAAGGTGCGCGCCGTCTTGTCGAGCACGTAGCCCATCTCCTCGCAGGTGGCCAGGATGCGCTGGCGCAGGGCCTCGGACGTGCTGCGGCCCCGGCTTTCGCTCGCGTTGAGGGCACGCGAGACCGTCATCTTCGACACCCCCACCCGCGCCGCCACATCGGCCATCGTCATGGGGCTGCGCTGTGGTTCTGGACGGTCGGAAAGGATCACGGGCTTGGTCATTCCGCCATTCTAGGTACCGATACCAACGAGAACTTTCGCACACGGGAAAACACCAGTTACCGGTAACCAGTGCAGTCGCACAATCGTGTCGTTCCTCCCTGGAAAGCTGTCCGATGTCGCCTGTGCCGCTCCACATCCAAGTTCTCGACGCGCGTTTTTCGGCTGTGGCCGCTGGTGCTGGCGGGCTGAAGCGGCTGTGCAGCGGCGCGGTCTGGAGCGAAGGTCCGGTGTGGATCGACGAAGCCGGCGTGCTGCTGTGGAGCGACATCCCGAACAACCGGATGCTGAGCTGGCACGCCGAGCGCGGCATGGCCGTCTGGCGCGACGCGGTGGAGTTCACCAACGGCCATGTGCGCGACCTGGAGGGCGCCCTGCTCCACTGCTCGCACGGCCAGCGCGCCATCGTCCGCACCCGGCTCGGCCCGGACGCGCAGGGGCTGCACGACGAGGTGCTGGTCGATCGCTACCAGGGCCGGCGCCTGAACTCGCCCAACGACATCGTGGTCAAGCGCGACGGCACCCTCTGGTTCACCGACCCGCCCTACGGCATCCTCTCCAACCACGAGGGCCACCAGGCCGAGAGCGAACTGGGCCACTGCTACGTCTTCCGCTTCGACCCGCGCGATGGCTCGCTGCGCATCGTCAGCGATTTTCTCGAACACCCGAACGGCCTGGCCTTCTCGCCGGACGAGTCGGTGCTCTACGTCTCCGACACCTCGGCCGCGGTGCGCACCGATGGCAGCGGCAACCACCACATCGTCGCCTTCGACGTGGTCGGCGGTCAGGATCTGGCCCATCCCCGGGTCTTTGCCGTGGTCACGCCGGGGCTGGCCGACGGCTTCCGGCTCGACACGGCCGGCCTGCTCTACACCAGCAGCGGCGACAGCGTGCAGGTCTACCATCCGGACGGCACGCGGCTGGCCGTGATCCCGGTGCCGGAGAAGGTCGGCAACGTCTGCTTCGGCGGCGCGGCGGGCGACGAACTCTTCATCTGCGCCAGCACCTCGCTCTACCGCATCCGCCTGAACACCCGAGGCGCCACCGCATGACCACCGCCCCGGGCCGCCCGCCGCTGCTGCGCTTCGAGGCGGTCAGCAAGCGGTTCGGCGGCACACAGGCGGTGGACCGGGTCAGCCTGGACGTGTTCGGCGGCGAGATCCTGGCGCTGCTGGGCGAGAACGGCGCCGGCAAGTCCACGCTGATCAAGCTGCTGGCCGGCATCTACCCGGCCGACAGCGGTGAGATCCACGTCGAAGGTCGTCCGCAGGCGCAGTGGCGCAGCCGCGACCGCCTGCGCCAGCCGGTCGCCTTCATCCACCAGGATCTGGGGCTGGTCGAGTGGATGACGGTGGCGGAGAACGTCGCCATCGGCATGGGGTATCCGCGTCGCTTCGGGCTGATCGACTGGCGGGCGGCGGACGTGGTGGCGCGGCGCGTGATGGC
>JBEANV010000254.1:0-3058 GCA_041165285.1 Pseudomonadota bacterium
TGTCGCCGAACCAGGTGCCCGGCTCGACGTAGGTCAGCGTGATCTGCTTGCCCGACATCGACACCGAACTCACCCGCACCGCGCCGCTGGCCACGCCCACCCAGTCGGTCGGCGGTGCGCCCCGCGTGGCGACCTGCACGCCATCGGGATAGCGGCGGATGATGGTGCGGCTGAGGATGTCCTGCCGCAGCGCGGGCGAGAGCTTCGCGTACCAGGAGCCGGTCTCGACGTGGTGGCGTTCTTCAGGGGTCAGGATGGGTGTGGTCATGCAGGGGTCGATCCGGTTCGCAGGTACTGCGCGAGCAGCTTTTCCATCGTGGTCTGGCGCTCCCGGTCCTGGAGCCACTGGGTAGGCGACAGGTTCAGCGCGCGCACCACGGCGTGGTCGTTGCCGATGTCGAGCACGTTGATGCAGGCCGGCGCCTGTTCCATTCGCCCGAAGAAGGCCCGCGTGCTGGCCAGCGCGCTCGACAGCAGCGCCCGGTTCACACCGCCATGCAGCACCACCAGTGCGGTGTCCCAGTCGCTGCGTCCCAGAAAACGCGACCAGGCCGGCAGGCAGCGGTCGAGCAGCTCGCCCACGCTTTCGCCGCCGAGGAAGCGGTGGCCTTCGGTGGCATCCAGGGTGCCGCCGCTCTCGAAGGCGCCGAGAAAGGCCGCACGCACCGCGTCCTTCGGCAGGTCCGAGAGGCGGCCAGGGCGGATTTCCTGCAGCGCCGTGTCGGTCTCGATGGCGGTGTCCGATCCGGCGGCGGCGAGCACACGCTGTGCCGTCTCCACCGTGCGCGGCAGGCCGCTGACCAGCACGCGGTCGAAGCGCACGCCCGAAGCGGCGAACAGCGCGCCAGCGGCATCGGCCTGCATGCGCCCGGTGGTGTTGAGCGGCACCGTGTCGGGCGGCACGGGCGTGCCGTCGTCGAGGAAGTAATCGACCGAACCGTGTCGCATCAGGTAGATGCGCCGGCGTGGGGTGGGGGGTAGCGTCATGTCGGATCCGGTCAACGGGATTCAGCGGAACAGCGGCGCGCGTTTTTCGCGCCACGCGGCAAGGCCTTCGCCGCCGTTGTCGTGGTTGATGTTGGCGATGAAGGCGTCGCGCTCGCGGTCGAGGTGCATGGCGAGCGGGACGACGGCGGCGTTCGCCGACAGCCGCTTCACCGAGGCGATCACGTTCGGTGCGAAATGCGCCAGCGACGCAGCCAGCGCCAGGGCCTCGTCGAGCGCCTGCCCCGGGTCGGTCAGGCGGTTGACCAGGCCGGCGCGCTGCAGGTCGGCTGCGCTGCGCACCTGCGCGAGCCAGAGCCATTCCAGCGCCTGCTGTCGCGGCAGCAACTGCATCAGCGACTGCACGACGCCGCCGTCCGGCGAGGCGCCGATGCGGCCGTAGGCGAGGCCGAAGCGGGCGGTGGTCGAGGCCACGAGAAGGTCGCAGGCCAGCGCCAGCGAGCAGCCGGCGCCGGCCGCTGCGCCTTCGACGGCGGCGATCACCGGCAGCGGATGCGCCCGCATCGCACGGATCCAGCCGTGCAGCGCGTCCACGCGGGCGGCCTGCACGTCCGGCTGGCCGCGCACGCCAGCGAGCTGGTTCAGGTTGCCGCCACCGCTGAAATGGCCGTCCGCGCCGGTGAGCACGATGGCGCGCAGCGTGGGGTCGCGGGCCGCCTCGTCGAGTGCAGTGACGGCCGCGGCATAGACCGCGGGCGCCAGGGCATTGCGCGACGCGGGGTCGTTCAGCGTCAGCACCAAGGTGCTGTCGTGGCGGGTGGAGAGCAGTTCGGCGGTCATGGCAGAGGAGGTGGCCAAAGATTTTGGCACGAAAAAAAGAACGACCGTTCGTTCTTTTCAGCGCAATCGGTTGCGCAGCCGTTCCAGTGCCAGCGTCAGCGTTTCGTCGCGTTTGGCGAAGCACAGGCGGGCGATCTGCTGGTCGCGCCCGTCCGCGTAAAACGCCGACAGCGGGATCGCCGCCACGCCGACCTCGCGTGTCAGCCACCCGCAGAACGCCGCTTCACCGAGCCCGGCGATCTCGGGGGCGAGGCCGCTGTAGTCGACGCTCTGGAAATACGTGCCCTCGCACGGCAGCAGCTTCAGCCCGGTGCCGGCCAGCCCGGCGCGGAACAGGTCGCGCTTGCGCTGGTAGAAGGCGCCGAGTCCCACGTAAGGGGCCGGATCGGCCATGTAGGCCGCCAGCGCGTGCTGCATCGGCGTGTTGACGGTGAAGACGTTGAACTGGTGGACCTTGCGGAACTCGGCCATCAGCGACACGGGTGCGGCGACGAAGCCGATTTTCCAGCCGGTGACGTGGTAGGTCTTGCCGAAGCTGGAGATCAGCACGCTGCGGGCGGCCAGCTCGGGGTGGCTGGCGACGCTGAGGTGCGCGGCACCGTCGTAGACCATGTGCTCGTAGACCTCGTCGGACAGCAGCAGGATGTCGGTCGGGCGCAGCTGCTCGGCGAGTTGCTGCTGCTCGGCGGCGGTCCAGACGGTGCCGGTCGGGTTGTGCGGCGTGTTGACGAGGATCGCGCGGGTCTTGGGCGTGATGGCGGCGGCGATGGCGGCGAAGTCGGGGCGGAAGGTGCCCGGCGTCAGCGGCACATGCACGGGCGTGGCGCCGGCCAGCACGATGCTGGGCGCGTAGCTGTCGTAACACGGGTCGAGCACGATGACCTCGTCGCCTGGATGCACGAGCGCCAGCACCGCGGTGAGGATGGCCTGCGTGGCCCCGGCCGTGACGGTGATCTCGCTGCCGGGGTCGTAGCGGTGGCCGTAGAGCGCTTCGACCTTGGCGGCGACGGCCTCGCGCAGCGCGGGGATGCCGGCCATCGGCGGGTACTGGTTGTGGCCGGCGTCGAGCGCGGCCTTGACCGCGGCCATCAGCCGCGGGTCGCCGTCGAAGTCCGGAAAACCCTGGCCGAGGTTGACCGCGCCGCACTCGGCGGCCAGCGCCGACATCACGGTGAAGATCGTCGTGCCGACCGCGGGCAGGCGGCTGGCCGGGACGGGCAGGGCGGCGGGCAGGGCGAGGGTCATGGTGGTCAGGCGTCGAGAGGGAAGACAG
>JBEANV010000255.1:0-3447 GCA_041165285.1 Pseudomonadota bacterium
GTTTCTGGAACCCGAAGATGGCCCAGTACATCTTCGGCCACCGCAACAAGATCCACATCATCAACCTGGAAAAGACGGTCCCGCTGTTCCAGGAAGCCACCAAGTTCGCCCGCTCGCTGGCTGCCAAGCGCGGCACGGTGCTATTCGTCGGCACCAAGCGTCAGGCCCGCGACATCGTCGCCGAAGAAGCCCAGCGCGCTGGCATGCCTTACGTCGACCAGCGCTGGCTCGGCGGCATGCTGACCAACTTCAAGACGGTCAAGGGTTCGTTGAAGAAGCTCAAGGACATGCAGGCCCAGGTGGAAGCCGGCCTGGAGTCGATGAGCAAGAAGGAAGGCCTGCTGTTCCAGCGTGAGCTGGCCAAGCTGGAAAAGGACATCGGCGGCATCCAAGACATGGCTGTCCTGCCGGACGCGATGTTCGTCATCGACGTCGGCTTCCACAAGATTGCCATCGCCGAAGCCAAGAAGCTGGGCATCCCCATCATCGGTGTGGTCGATACCAACCACAACCCGGTCGGCATCGACTACGTCATCCCTGGCAACGACGACTCGGCCAAGGCCGTGGCGCTGTACGCCCGTGTGATGGCTGACGCTGTCCTCGAAGGCAAGGCCCAGTCGCTGAACGAAGTGGTCGAGGCTGTTTCGACGCCGAGTTCCGACGAGTTCGTCGAAGTGAACGACGCCGCCTGAGCCCTTTCGGTTCGATGCGCAAGGGGCTGATTCAGCCCCTTTTTTTCAAGATTTCGAGATTTGAGGAGAACTTTCATGGCTGCTATTACCGCCAAGATGGTTGGCGACCTGCGCGCCAAGACCGACGCCCCAATGATGGAGTGCAAGAAGGCACTGACCGAGGCCGATGGTGATCCGGTTCGCGCTGAAGAAATCCTGCGTGTCAAGCTGGGCAGCAAGGCTGGCAAGGCTGCGTCCCGCGTGACCGCCGAAGGCGTGATCGCCGCAGCCGTGTCGGGCACGACCGGCGCGCTGGTCGAAGTCAATTGCGAAACCGACTTCGTTTCGAAGAACGACACCTTCCTGTCCTTCGTGCAGTCGTGCGCCGACCTGATCGTGGCGCACAACCCGGTCGACGTGGTTGCGCTGTCGGCGCTGCCGCTGATGATGGGCGACTTCGGCCCGACGGTCGAGGAAGTGCGCAAGGGGCTGATTGGCAAGATCGGCGAGAACATGTCGATCCGCCGCTTCAAGCGCTATGCGGACGGTGGCCAGCTGGCCCACTACCTGCACGGTGTGCGCATCGGCGTGATGGTCGAGTACACGGGCGATGCCGTTGCAGCCAAGGACGCAGCGATGCACATCGCTGCCATGAAGCCGGTGGCGCTGTCGTCGTCCGACGTGCCGGCCGCACTGATCGAGATCGAGCGCCGTGTGGCCACCGAGAAGGCGGCCGAGTCCGGCAAGCCGGCCGACATCGTCGTCAAGATGGTCGAAGGCTCGGTGCAGAAGTACCTCAAGGAGGTTTCACTGCTCGACCAGGTGTTCGTGAAGGCGGCAGACGGCAAGCAGACCGTCGGTCAATACTTCAAGAGCACCGGCACCACGCCGGCTGGCTTCACGATGTTCATCGTCGGTGAAGGCATCGAGAAGAAGCAGGATGACTTCGCTGCGGAAGTGGCGGCGCAGGTCGCGGCGGCCAAGGGCCAGTAAGTCTGTCACCGTCCTGCCCTAAACTCGCGATCGACATTTTCTGCTTCGAGGTCACTGCATGCCCGCTTACAAACGCATCCTTCTCAAGTTGTCTGGTGAAGCCCTGATGGGCGACGATGCTTATGGCATCAACCGCGCCACCATCGTCCGCATGGTGCGCGAGGTGCAGGAAATCACCCAACTGGGATGCGAAGTGGCGGTGGTGATCGGTGGCGGAAACATCTTTCGCGGGGTCGCGGGTGGCGCGGTCGGCATGGACCGCGCCACCGCCGACTACATGGGCATGCTGGCGACCGTGATGAATGCGCTGGCGCTGTCCGACACGATGCGCCAGGAAGGCATGACCGCGCGTGTCATGTCGGCTCTGAGCATCGATCAGGTCGTCGAGCCGTATGTGCGTCCGAAGGCGTTGCAGTACCTCGAAGAAGGCAAGGTTGTCATCTTCGCGGGCGGCACCGGCAACCCCTTCTTCACCACCGACACAGCCGCCGCGCTGCGCGGTGCCGAGGTTGGCGCGCAGATCGTGCTCAAGGCCACCAAGGTGGATGGTGTCTACACGGCCGACCCCAAGAAAGACCCGACGGCCACGCGTTACACGACGCTGACCTTCGACGAAGCGATCAGCCGCAACCTGGCGGTGCTGGATGCGACGGCGTTTGCGCTGTGCCGTGACCAGAACCTGCCGATCAAGGTATTCTCGATCTTCAAGCCGGGCGCCCTCAAGCGCGTCGTCATGGGTGAAGACGAAGGAACGCTGGTCCACGTCTGACGACGTCCGGAACCCAGCAGGAGCACCACGATGAGCATTGCCGACATCAAGAAAAACGCCGAAGCCAAGATGGCCAAGTCCATCGAGTCCTTCAAGAACGAACTGCAGAAGATCCGCACCGGCCGGGCCCACCCTGGCATCCTGGACCAGGTGCAGGTCGAGTACTACGGCTCGATGCTGCCGATCAGCCAGGTGGCCAACGTGTCGCTGATCGACGCGCGCACCATCAGCGTGCAGCCGTGGGAAAAGAACATGGCCAAGCCGATCGAGAAGGCCATCCGCGAGTCGGATCTGGGCCTGAATCCATCGTCGCTGGGCGAACTGATCCGCGTGCCGATGCCCGCACTCACCGAAGAGCGTCGCCGCGACCTGACCAAGGTCGTGCGCAATGCCGGAGAAGATGCCCGCATCGCCGTGCGCAACCTGCGCCGCGATGGCAATGACCAGGCCAAGCGCCTGCTCAAGGACAAGCTGATTTCCGAGGACGAGGAGCGCCGTTCGATCGACGACGTGCAGAAACTCACCGACCGCGTGATCTCCGAGATCGACCGGCTGGTGGCGGCCAAGGAAGCCGAGGTTCTGGCTGTCTGAGCCAGGCTGCGCCTGCATGCACCTCTCGATCGACATCTCCGCACACGAGGCCTGCTGCCGTGGCTGACAACGCGAAACGCATTCCCCGCCACGTCGCTGTCGTGATGGACGGCAACGGACGCTGGGCCAACAAGCGCCTGATGCCGCGCATCGTCGGCCACAAGTACGGCGTGGATGCGCTCATCGCCTGCATCAACACCTGTGCCGATCGGGGCGTCGAGTACCTGACGGTGTTCGCCTTCTCGTCCGAGAACTGGAAGCGCCCCGAGGACGAAGTGTCCGGCCTGATTAACCTGGTGCTGACGGCGGTGGCCAAGTATCTGGCGCGCCTGTCGGACATCGGCGTGCGCATCCAGATCATCGGTGACGGCGCGGCGGTGTCCGAGAAGGTGCGCGCAGCCTGGGTGCATGCGGAACGTGTGA
>JBEANV010000256.1:0-5253 GCA_041165285.1 Pseudomonadota bacterium
GCAGAAACCGCGCCCGCTTCGTCTGACTTCCGATCAGCCCGCAGTACCCGAAATCCCCCCGCCGCAGCACGGCCTCGGTGATGCGCGCATCTAGGTCATGCCGGTGCGTCATCACCAGATAGAACGCCCCCGGCGGCGCCAGTTCGACTTCCGCTTCCGGCGTGTCCACGCACACCCGCTCGATGTGCGGCGGCTCGGCACCGGTCAGTACGGGAAATTCGCCCTCGCGCTCGTCGATCCACTGCACGCGGCAGTCGATGTCGGCCAGCAGCTTGATGATGGCCCGACCGACATGTCCGGCGCCATGCAGTTGCAGGAAAAACCGCGGCTGCGGCCCCGGCCAGTCGGCCAGGGACACTTCGGTCAGCGCTTGCAGCCGCAGCACGACCCGCCCGCCGCAACATTGCCCAAGCGCCGGCCCGAGCGGCAGGTCCAGATCAGTCAGCGCCATGGGCGCGTGGCGCACGCCATCGCGCGCTGCGGTGATCGCCAGCAGTTCGAGATGGCCGCCGCCGATGGTGCCGAGCACGGCGTCCTCGGCGACGACCATGCGCGTGCCCGCCTCGCGGGGCACCGAGCCGCGGTGCGACAGGATCTGCACCTCGACCGCCCGCCGCCCCTGCGCGAGCCAGCGCCGCGCCTCGGCCTGCAGCACGCCGGGCGTCATCCGGCCGCCTGCACCGCCTCGATCGCGTCGAGGATCGCCTCGCTGGTGGCGGGTGCGCGCAGCGGCGGATCGACCTGGTGCCCGCCCACCGCCGAGACTGCGTCGCGGATCGCCAGGAACACGCTGAAGGGCAGCAGCAACGGTGGCTCGCCGACCGCCTTGCTGCGGTGGATGCTGTCGGCCGGGTTGCGGTGGTCGTAGAGCCGGACGTGGAACGCGCCCGGGGCGGCGGGCACGTCGTTCGCGGTCGGGATCTTGTAGGTGCTCGGCGCGTGGGTCAGCAGCAGGCCGGCGGTGCGCGAGCCGTCCATCGGCTGCCAGCGCAGTTCTTCCGTGGTCAGCCAGCCCATGCCCTGCACGAACGCGCCCTCGATCTGGCCGATGTCCACGGCAGGGTTCAGCGACGCGCCGACATCGTGCAGCGCGTCCGCCCGCAGCAAGCGCCACTCGCCGGTCAGCGTGTCCACGACGACCTCGCTCAGCGCCGCGCCATAGGCGAAGTAGTAGAACGGTTTTCCCTGCAGCCGCTCGCGGTCCCAGTGCAGGCCGGGCGTGGCATAGAAACCGTCGCTCCAGAGCTGCACGCGGGCGGTGTAGGCCAGCGCGACCAGCTCGGTGAACGGCATCGACTGCTCGCCTGACGAGACCACGCCATCGCCGAAACGCACCGTGTCGGCGCCGACCTGCCAGCGGGCGGCGATGCACTGCGCCAGCCGGGTGCGGACCTGCCGGGCGGCGTCCTGCGCGGCCTTGCCGTTGAGGTCGGTGCCGGTGGAGGCGGCGGTGGCGGAGGTGTTGGCGACCTTGTGCGTGTCGGTGGCACTGACCCGCACGCGCTCGAAAGGGATGCCAAGTTCGTGCGCGACGACCTGCGCGACCTTGGTGTTCAGTCCCTGGCCCATCTCGGTGCCGCCGTGGTTCACGAGCACGCTGCCGTCGGTGTAGACGTGGACCAGCGCGCCGGCTTGGTTGAAGTGCCCGACGTTGAAGCTGATGCCGAACTTGACCGGCGTCAGCGCGAGGCCGCGCTTGAGCACCGGGCTGGTGGCGTTGAAGCTGGCGACCTCGGCGCGGCGCTGGCGGTAGTGGGCGTGGTCGGCGAGTTCGGCGACCAGCGGGCTGACGATGTTGTCCTCGACGGTCTGGCCGTAGGGCGTGACGTTGCGCTCGGTCGTGCCGTAGAAATTGGCGCGGCGCACTTCCAGCGGGTCCAGCCCGAGCCGGCGGGCGATCGAGTCCAGGATCACCTCCACCACCAGCGCCCCCTGCGGCCCGCCGAAGCCGCGGAAGGCGGTGTTGCTCTGCGTGTTCGTGCGGGCGCAGTAGCCGCGCAGATCGACATGCGGCAGCCAGTACGCATTGTCGAAATGGCACAGCGCCCGCGTCATCACCGGCGCCGACAGGTCGGCCGAGGCCCCCGCGTTCGACACCATCTCCACGTCCGCGCCGAGCAGGCGGCCGGTGTCGTCGTGGCCGACTCGGTAGCGGAACTCGAAGCCGTGGCGCCGGCCGGTGATCAGGAAATCGTCGTCGCGGTCGGGGCGCAGCTTGACGGGGCATTGCAGCAGGTGCGCCGCCAGCGCCGCGACGGCGGCGAACAGCGCCGACTGCGATTCCTTGCCGCCGAAGCCACCGCCCATGCGCCGGCACTGCACCTGCACCTGGTGCGCCGCGAGGCCGAGCGCGTGGGCGACGACGTGCTGCATCTCGGTCGGGTGCTGCGTCGAGCTGTGGACGAGCAGGCCGGCGTTTTCCTGCGGGAGCGCGTAGGCGATCTGGCCTTCGAGGTAGAACTGCTCCTGGCCACCGAGGCTGAAGCGGCCGTCGAGCTGGTGCGGCGCATGGGCGATGGCGGCGGCTGCGTCACCGCGGACGAGGTGCATCGGCGGCACGACGTACTGTTGCAGCGCGTGGGCTTCGAGCGGGTCGAGCACGGCGGGCAGTGGCTCGATCGTCGCGACCTGCCCAGCGAGTGCGGCGGCGCGGCGGGCTTCACCGCGGCTGCGGGCGATGACGGCGAACATCGGCTGGCCCCGCCACGTCACGGTGTCGCTGGCGAGGATCGGGTCGTCGTGGACGATCGGGCCGCAGTCGTTGGTGCCGGGGAAATCGGCGGCGGTCAGCACGGCGACAACACCCGGCATGGCGCGCACGCGGTCGAGGTCGAGCGCGATCAGCCGGCCGTGGGCGACCGGGGACAGGCCGAGCGCGGCGTGCAGCGTGCCGGCGACCTCGGCGATGTCGTCGATGTAGGGCGCGGCGCCGGCCACATGCAGGTGGGCCGACTCGTGCGGGCGTGGTGTGCCGACGACGCTCATGGGCGCACCTCCGGGGTGATGGTGATCGTGGTGGCCGTCAGTCGCGGCGTCCAGACGGTCGTGTCCTCGGCTGGCAGCGGGTCATCGGGCCGCGTCTCCAGCCACAGCCGACGCAGCAGGTTGGCGCTGACCTTCCGCCGGTACGCCGCGCTGGCACGCAGGTCACTGAGCGGCTGGAAGTCCTGCGCGAGCGCGGCCTGGGCGCTGACGAGGGTCGCTTCGGTCCACGGCTGGCCGAGCAGGGCGGCTTCCGTCTGCGTGGCGCGTTTGACGATCGCCGCCATCCCGCCGAACACCAGCCGCACCTCGGCCACGCGGTCCCCGTCGAGCCGCAGCACGAACGCGGCGCAGACGGCGGAGATGTCGCTGTCGTAGCGTTTGCTGATCTTCCAGGCGCGCACCTGCGCATCGACCGACGGCCGCGGTACGGCTAGCTGCGCCACGAACTCGCCGGGCTGGAGCGCGTTCTGCATGTAGCCGAGGTAGAAATCCTGCAGCGGCATCACCCGCTCCACCGCACCGCGCCGCAGCACGATGTCCGCCCCCAGCGCGATCAGCACCGGGGCGCTGTCGCCGATCGGCGAGCCGTTGGCGACGTTGCCGCCCATCGTGCCGGCGTGGCGGATCGGCGGCGAGGCGAAGCGTTGCCATACCTCGCGCAGCGCCGGCACCGCGTCGGTCAGCGTGCGCCAGGCGTCTTCGAGCGACGCGGCGGCGCCGATGTGCAGCGCCTGCGCCGTCACCTCGATGCGCCGAAGTTCGGCCACGCGCCCGATCCACAGCGGCTCGCCAAGGTCGCGGAACTGCTTGTTCACCCAAAGCGCGACATCGGTGGCCCCGGCGACGATGCGGGCGTCCGGGCGGGCCAGTCGCTGCGCCGCGAACTCGTCGAGCGTCAGCGGCGTGGCGTCGGCGGCCAGTGCGTCGAGCTGCGCCCGCAGTGCGGCTCGGTCGATCGGTGCGGTCGGTGCGTCGAACATCCGCTCGCCCGCGTCCACGATCGGCCGGTAGCCGGTGCAGCGGCACAGGTTGCCCGCGAGGTCGTCGGCTAGCTGCTGGCGCGTCGGGCGGGTGCCGGCGGCGCAGTGCTCCTCGTAGATCCCGGCCATCGTCATCGCGAAGCCGGGCGTGCAGAACCCGCACTGCGAGCCGTGGCACGCGACCAGCGCCTGCTGCACCGGGTGTGCTGATTGGCCGTGCGCGGCGGCGATCGGCTTCAGGTCTTCCACCGTCAGCACGGCACGGCCCGCCAGCGTCGGCAGGAAAGTCAGGCAGGCGTTCACGTTGCGGATCGCCACGCCGCCCGGCGCCGCGTCGTCGCGCTCGGCCACCAGCACGGTGCAGGCGCCGCAGTCGCCCTCGTTGCAGCCTTCCTTGGTGCCGGTGCAGCGCGGGCGGGCGTCCTCGCGCAGCCAGTCGAGCAGGGTGCGCGTGGGCGCAGCGCTGTCGATCTGCTGCAGGGCGCCGCGGTGGAAGAACCGGATCGGCCGGGTCGGTCGGGGTGGATGAGACGCTGACATGGCGCCGAACATACTCCTTTGCATGGTTCTCGCTATGGGTCTGGGGTGATGACCAGCATCAGAATGCACGTATGACGAGCCGCCCCGTTTTCGACACCATCGAGCTTCATCTCGTCAGGGTCTTCCACACCGTGATCTCCGAACGCAGTGTCTCGCGTGCCGCGATGCACCTGTCCTCCACCCAGCCGGTCGTCAGCGCACAGCTCAAGCGGTTGCGCGCGCTGATCGGCGACCCGTTGCTGGTGCGCGCGGGCAGCGGCATGGTGCCGACCGAGGTCGCGCTGCAGCTGATGGAGCCGGCCGAAACCCTGCTGCGCAGCGCCGAGCAGCTCTTCGGCGGCAAGGCCGGCAGCCGCGCCTTCACGCCCGGCGCGGCCGAGATCGAGTTCCGCATCGCCGCCAGCGACTACATCGACCCGCTCTTCCTGCCCGCCCTCGTCACCCGGCTGCGCCAGGAAGCACCCCGCGCCCGCGTCACCATCCACGCGCTGTCGGCCGAATTCGATTACCGCGCCAAGCTCGCCCGCGGCGAGGTCGATATGGTCATCGGCAACTGGCTGGAGCCACCCGCCGAGCTGCACATCGGCCGGCTGTTCTCCGACGAGATCGTCTGCCTCGTCGGCGCCGACCACCTCGCCGCGCGCCGCCCCGACGAGTGGACGCCTGCGCATTACCTGGAGTCCGACCACGTCGCCCCGACCGCCTTGCACACCGGCGGCCACGGCGTCATCGACGAACACCTTGACCG
>JBEANV010000257.1:0-4302 GCA_041165285.1 Pseudomonadota bacterium
GGATGGACTGTTGCGTCAGACCGGACACACCGTCCATGCCACTGGGCAGGCGCTGGCCGTGCCAGTGGACGCTGGTGTGCTCCGGCAGCTTGTTGGTGACGAAGATCCGTACTCGGTCGCCCTCGACCACCTCAATGGTCGGGCCGGGACTCTGGCCGTTGTAACCCCACAGGTGGGCCTTGAAGCCCGGTGCCATCTCGCGCACCACCGGCTCAGCCACCAGGTGAAACTCCTTCACGCCCTGGTTCATGCGCCAGGGCAAGGTCCAGCCGTTGAGCGTGACCACCGGGTTGTAGGGCTGGCCACTGCCGGGCACCAGCGGCGGCATGGTGTCGGGGCGGGTCTGGATCACCGGCTCGGGGAGCGCGGCCATCGCCACGCGGCTCACGGCACTGACCGCCACGGCCCCACCGGTCACGCCGGCGTACTTGAAAAACGCTCTTCTGGAGGTCATCGGGTGTTCCTGCCCTCAGTGACCCGCGCCGCCGCCACTGGGCGCGCTGGAGGTCGTGGAAAGCGTGGTATTGGTGGGTCGGCCGATCAAGGTGGCCTGCAAGGCGGCGTCGGCCAGCCAGAACTGCTGTTCGGTGTCGATGGCCGCCACCACGGCACTCACCTGGTCACGCGAGTCGGCCAGCAGCTCGAACACGCCGATGAGCATGCCGTTGTAGCGCAGCAGGTTCTCTTCCGAGATGACCTTGCGCAGCGGCACCACCTCGTCGCGGTGGTGGCGGGCGATGTCGTGGGCGGTGCGGTAGGCCGAATAACTCTCGCGCAGGCTGGAGCCGGCGGCGCGCACCGTGGCGTCCAGTTGGTTCGCTGCGGCCAGCGTGCGGGCATTCATGGCGTCGCGTTGCAGACCGCCCCAGTCGAACACGGGCAACCGGATCCCGATCTCGACGCCGCGCGCATCCGCACGGGTGCCGGCGGCGTTGTCGAACTGGGTGTTGCGGCGTGCGGTCAGCTCGATGTCCGTGAAGCTGGTGAACATGTTGATGCCTTGCGCCTTGGCGGACGCTTCCAGCTCGGCTTGGGCCAAGCGGATGTCGAGCCGGCCTCTGCTCGCCTGGGCGGCCACGGTGTCGGGATCCAGCGCCTGCTTCGGCAGATCCGGCAGTCGCGCAGGCAGCTTGAGTTGGTGAGCTTGTGCTTCGTCCAGCCCCAGCAGGCGCACCAGTTCCTCGCGGCTTGCCGTGACCTGATGCCCTGCGGTGGCGAGCCGGGTCGCGGCGTCGGCATAGAAGGCTTGTTCGCGGGCCCGGCTGAGGCGGTTGAACGTACCGACTGACTGCAGGCGGCGCGCCAGGTCGGCGCCGGCCTCGGCGCTCGTGTAGACCTGCTGTGCGTAGGTGAAGGTCTGCTGGGCCGCGACAGCGCGCACCCAGGCTTGGCGGACCTGCGTGACCTGATCGACGACTTCGCTGCTCAGGCGCAGTTGAGACTGTGCGATGCGGTGGTTGGCCATGCCTTGGCGGCCGGGCAAGGTCAGCAGGTCGAGCAGCCCGAATGACAGGGCGCGGCCCAGTTCCAGATCGCCCCCCGAAACCAGTCGCTCAAAATTGAACATCGGGTTCGAGATGCGACCTGTCTGCGCAGCCTCGGCGGACTCCGCCCACCCCTGTGCCAGCAGCGCCTGCAAGGCCGGGCTGTTGACCAACGCCAGGTGAACGGCTTCACGTTGGCCCAAGGGGGCGTTCAGCAGGGTCTCTGCCGCCTGTGCCCGCTGGGCGCGTTCGGCGTCTGTCCGGGCGAGGTTCAACCACCCTTCGGTGAAGGTGCCTGCCTCGTCGTTGACCCGGCGCACGTTCTGCTCCAGGCTGACACTGGCACAGCCGGACAGCACGGCCAAGGCGACGACCGACAAGGCCAGTCGGCTGCGAGAGGATTGCAACAGGTGCCTCATGTTCATGGCTTGCCGGCCTTCGTCTCTTTGGCATACGCCTTCCAGCCACCGATGCGCTCCACCCGGTCATTGGCCTCGCGCCAGGACTGGACAGGTTCATCGGCGTAACCCTGGTATGTGCCCAGGGTAGAGGTGTACTGCAGCCTGGTCGGCGGCAGCCCCTTGCCGGGCTCGGTGGGGGACTGTGCCGCGGCGGCCACACCCGAGAGCACGGCCAGTGCCCAGGCAATCAGCCCTTTGGGAGCAGGACGAAGGAAGGAGGTGTGCATGGGCTTCTCGTTGAAGATCGACTGGGGGCGATTCTCGAAATCCGCCACCGTCGGGAAGCTGTCTGCAAGATGACATTTCTGTCATCTGGGCACGGCCGGCATCGAAGCTCGGCACACTGAGGACATGCGACCGATGCCACGCCGCCACCCGACACCCCGCAACGAAAGAACACGCCCGTGAAGATCCTGATCGTCGAGGACGAACCCAAGACCGGCGATTACCTGCGCCAGGGCCTGAGCGAGGCCGGGTTCGTGGTCGATCTGGCCCGGGATGGCACCGACGGGCTGCACCTGGGACTGCACGGCGAGCACGACCTGGTGATCCTCGACGTGATGCTGCCCGGCCTGGACGGCTGGCAGGTGCTGCAGTCGCTGCGCAGGCACGGCCTGCACATGCCGGTGCTGTTCCTGACCGCACGCGACCAGGTGGAAGACCGGGTGAAGGGCCTGGAGCTGGGGGCCGACGACTATCTGGTCAAGCCGTTTTCCTTCGCCGAACTGCTGGCCCGGGTGCGCACCATCCTGCGCCGAGGCCGCAGCGGCACCGACCCGACGACACTGCGTGTGGCTGACCTGGAGCTGGACCTGATGCGTCGCCGGGTGTCCCGTGGTGGTCGGCGCATCGACCTGACCGCCAAGGAATTCGGCTTGCTGGAGCTGCTCATGCGGCGGCATGGCGAGGTGCTGCCCCGGTCCCTGATCGCTTCGCAGGTCTGGGACATGAACTTCGACAGCGACACCAACGTCATCGAGGTGGCGATGCGCCGCCTGCGACTGAAGATCGATGACGGACAGGCAGTGAAGCTCATCCAGACCGTGCGCGGCATGGGGTATGTGCTGGAAGTGCCGGAGGGTGCCTGAGTGTGGCGGTCTTTTTCGCTCACCAGCCGGCTGACCGTCTTCTTCACGCTGGCGGCGGCCTCCCTCGTGCTGGGCATGGGGGTGCTGCTCATGGTCCTGACCGATCGGCACTTCGTGGCGCTGGACCGGATGTCCTTGGAGGACAAGCAGCGCCTGATCGAAGACATCATCACCACGTCCAACTCCATGGGGGACACCCGATGGCGTCTGGGCGAGGCATTGAGCAACCACCACGATCTGTATGTGCTGGTCGAAGCCGCACGGGGAGAGGCCCTTTTCAAGTCAAAGGATCTTCAACCGCCAAAACCCCTGCCCTCCGAAATGAAATCCATTCCCCGGCAGGGGCTAATGCAGTGGCGGGACGACGGCCGGGAATTCCGCGGGCTGGTTTTTCAGGCGAGTTCGGCCTATGCCACCTCGTCCAACATGACCGTCCTGGTGGCCATCGACACGGCGCACCACGCCCAGTTCATGGCCAAATTGCGGCGCACCTTGGCGCTTTGTGCCGGGTTGGCCGTCGTGGTCAGTGGCCTGCTGGGTTGGCTCGCCGCCTACACGGGGTTGTCGCCGTTGCGGGCAATGAAATCCAGGGCATCCGCCGTCACCGCCCAGCAACTCGGCCAGCGCATGCCTGTCGAAGCTGTTCCCGTCGAGATGGCCGATCTGGCACAGGAACTCAACCGGATGCTCGACCGGCTGCAGGACGATTTCCAGCGCCTGTCGGAGTTTTCGTCCGATCTGGCCCACGAGTTGCGCACGCCGATCAGCAACCTCCTGACGCAGACACAGGTGGCCTTGTCCGCCAAACGGGATGCCGACACCTACCGTGACATCCTGGAATCCAACGCCGAGGAGTTCCAGCGCCTGGGGCGCATGGTCTCGGACATGCTGTTCCTGGCCAAGACCGAGCGCGGGGTGGACCTGCCGAACAAGGCGCTGTTTTCTGCGGCCGAGGACGCGCAGGCCCTGCTGGAGTTCTATGAGGCCGTGGCGGACGAACAAGGCGTTCGATTGAGTCTGCACGGTGATGGCCGCATTTCGGGGGATCGCCTGATGTTCCGCCGCGCACTCAGCAACCTGCTGTCGAATGCGCTGCAGCACACCCCTGCCTGCGGGATCGTCCGGATCGAGATCAGCGAGACGGTTGAAGGCACCCTCGTGGTCGTGGAGAACTCGGGAGATGCCATTGATCCCAGGGCACTCCCCCGTCTGTTCGACCGCTTTTACCGGGCTGACCCGGCGCGGACGCACCCGGCGTCGGAAGGGGCT
>JBEANV010000258.1:0-8703 GCA_041165285.1 Pseudomonadota bacterium
CGGCCAGACCACGCCCAAGGTCTTCAAGGGCTGGACACTTGAACTCGCGCCGCGCGAAACGCGGGTGCTGAGCAAGCGCCATTCGCTGCGCGTGATCACGACCCGCCAGTACCACGCGGGCCAGCACGCCATCGACATCCGGGTGAACGGCGAAACGCTGGCCGAACGCGCGTTCGTCCTGCAAAGCGGCTGACCATCGCCCACGCCCCGCGGCGGGCAACACCTACCAGCTCGCCTCACGCTCCGGCGTGGAGCCGATCTTGTGGATCGACAGGTCGGCGCCTTCGTACTCTTCTTCCGGTGTGAGGCGCAAGGACGTGAAGGCCCTGATCAGCGCATACAGCGCCAGGCCCGCGGCCAAGGCCCACACCACGCCGGCCAGGGTGCCGATCACTTGCGCGCCAAGCGTCACGCCGCCCAAGCCACCGAAACTCTGCAAGCCGAAGATGCCGCAGGCGATGCCGCCCCAGGCGCCGCACAGGCCGTGCAGCGGCCAGACGCCGAGCACGTCGTCGATCTTCCAGCGGTTCTGCGTCAGGGTGAACAGCTGCACGAAGATGGCGCCGGCAATGCCGCCCACCACCAGCGCGCCGGCCGGGTGCATCAGGTCAGACCCGGCGCACACGGCCACCAGACCCGCGAGCGGGCCGTTGTAGGCAAAGCCCGGGTCATTGCGGCCCATCAGGGTGGCGACCAGCGTGCCGCCCACCATCGCCATCAGCGAATTGACGGCGACCAGCCCGGAGATCTTGTCCAGCGTCTGCGCGCTCATCACGTTGAAGCCGAACCAGCCCACCGCCAGAATCCACGCGCCGAGCGCCAGGAACGGGATGCTGGACGGCGGATGCGCGCTCATCGCGCCGTCCTTGCGGTAGCGGTTGCTGCGTGCGCCCAGCAGCAGCACGGCGGCCAGCCCGATCCAGCCCCCGACGGCGTGGACCACCACGCTGCCGGCGAAGTCGTGGAACTCGGCGCCAAACGCGCCCTTCAGCCAGGCTTGAACGCCGAACCGCTGGTTCCACGCCACGCCTTCCGACAGCGGGTAGATCAGCCCGACGATGATGGCCGTGGCCAGCAGCTGCGGGTTGAAGCGCGCACGTTCGGCGATGCCGCCCGAGACGATGGCCGGGATGGCCGCGGCGAAGGTCAGCAGGAAGAAGAACTTGACCAGCTCGTAGCCATTCTTCGCGGCGAGCGCTTCGGCACCGGTGAAGAAGTCCACGCCGTAGGCCACGCTGTAGCCCACGAAGAAGTAGGCGATGGTCGATACGGCGAAATCGACCAGGATCTTGACCAGGGCGTTGACCTGGTTTTTCTTGCGCACGGTGCCCAGTTCAAGGAAGGCGAACCCGGCGTGCATGGCCAGCACCATGATGGCGCCCAGCAGGATGAAGAGCGCGTCGGCGCCCTGTTTCAAGGTGTCCATGGAGTCTCGAAGGGTGGTTATAGGTGGAAACGCACCAAACAAGCACTTTTTGTGCCAAGTTGGTGCGTTATTTCACGCTTGTGTTCGCACCAGAATTACGCATCCAGCGTGGTTCCGCCCGGTTTCGTTCGCTTGGATTGCACACATATTGGGCGCGTTATGCACCAATCAGGTGCAAAACAAGGCTTGACTCCGCAACAAGCCCTGGGGATTGCGGCCAGATCTTCCATGGGCCCTTCAGGACTCCCCGCTACAATCGCACTGCAGCATTCGCACCAGTCAGAACGCTGCAGTCGCATCCGACGCACTCTCCAAACCCGCGCCACCCTCGACTGGCCGCCTCGCCCGAGGCGCTGCAGGCGGCGCGACAAGCACCCCGACACGGGTGCCACTCCATGACGTTTGACGATCTGGGCCTGGCCCAGCCGATCCTTCGCGCAATCCGCGAACAAGGCTACGAAACCCCTACCCCCATTCAAGCGCAAGCCATCCCGGCGGTTCTCGCCGGTGGTGACCTGCTCGCCGGCGCACAGACCGGCACCGGCAAGACGGCCGGCTTCACGCTGCCGCTGCTGCACCGCCTGGCCGCTGGCCAGCCCGCGAAGGACAGCAGGGGCCGCTACGCGATCCGCGCGCTGATCCTCACCCCTACCCGCGAACTCGCCGCCCAGGTCGAGGAAAGCGTGCGCACCTACGGCAAGCACCTGAGCCTGAAGAGCATGGTGATGTTCGGCGGTGTCGGCATGGGCCCGCAGATCGCGCAGCTCAAGCGCGGCGTGGACATCCTGGTCGCCACCCCTGGTCGCCTGCTCGACCACCACCAGCAAGGCATGCTCGACCTGACCCAGGTCGAGTTCTTCGTGCTGGACGAAGCCGACCGCATGCTGGACATGGGCTTCGTGCATGACATCAAGAAGGTGCTGGCGATGCTGCCGGCCAAGAAGCAGAGCCTGCTGTTCTCGGCCACCTTCAGCGCCGAGATCAAGGCCCTGGCCGACCGGCTGCTGAACGCGCCGCAGGTGATCGAGGTCGCCCGCAGCAACGCCACCGCCGAGAACATCGCCCAGCGCGTGATCAAGGTCGGCCGCGAGAAGAAGAAGGATCTGCTGATCCACCTGATCAAGTCGCAGGACTGGCACCAGGTGCTGGTGTTCACGCGGATGAAGCACGGCGCCAACCGCCTGTGCGAACACCTCGTGAAGGCCGGCATCACCGCGATGGCGATCCACGGCAACAAGAGCCAGGGCGCGCGCACCAAGGCGCTGGCCGAGTTCAAGACGGGCGAGCTGTGCGTGCTGGTGGCGACGGACATCGCTGCCCGCGGCATCGACATCGACCAGTTGCCGCACGTCATCAATTTCGAGCTGCCGAACGTGTCGGAAGACTACGTCCACCGCATCGGCCGCACCGGCCGGGCGGGTGCGCAGGGCGAGGCGCTGTCGCTGGTGTGTCTGGACGAGGAAGCCTTCCTCGCCGACATCGAGAAGCTGATCAAGCGCAGCATCCCGCGCGAGACCGTCGCCGGCTTCGAAGCCGACCCGGGCGAGCGCGCCGAGCCGATCCAGATCGGCCGCCGCACGCTGGGCGGTGGTGGTGGTGGCGGCAATGGCCGCGGTGCGGGCGGCGGCGGTGGACGCGGTGGCGAACAGCGCCGCCCGGCGGCCCCCGGTGGTCAGCCGCGTGGCAACGCCCCGGCACGCCCGGGCAGCGCCCCACAGCGTCCGGCCGCACCGCGTGGTGGCCGACCGCAAGGCGCTGGCAGTGGTTCGGGCACGGGCGCAGGCCCCAAGCGTCCGGCCCTGACCTCGGGCCGCCGCGGCGGCTGACCGGTCCGTCCCCGTCCGTCGATCGATGGATCGACGAAGCTTGATCCGGATCAACACCGGATCAGGCACCCGGGGCGTCTGCTGATGCCTTGCCGTGCGGGTCGTGCCAAGCTGGTGCGACACCCCACTGCAAGGAACCCATCATGGAGATCCAGTTCCTGGGCGCCGCCGACTGCGTCACCGGCTCACGCCATCTGGTGACCAGCGGCCCGCACCGCGTCCTGCTCGACTGCGGCCTGTTCCAGGGCTGGAAGATGCTGCGCGAGCGCAACTGGGCGCCGCTGGCGGTGCCGCCGCACGAGATCGACGCGGTCGTCCTCAGCCACGCCCACCTCGACCACAGCGGCTGGCTGCCGGCGCTGGTGCAGCAGGGATTCCGGGGCCGCATCTGGTGCAGCGCCGCGACGCGCGATCTGGCCGAGGTGCTGCTGCTCGATGCGGCCAAGCTGCAGGAAGAGGATGCCCGCCGCGCCAACCGGGGCGGCTGGTCGCGCCACGACCCGGCCCGGCCGCTCTACACGACCAAGGACGCGCGCCGCGCCATCGAGTTGCTGCGGCCTGTGGCGACCGGCAAACCCTTCGAGCCCCTGCCCGGCCTGCGTGCCGAACTCACCCCCGTCGGCCACCTGCTGGGCGCCTGCGCCGTGGCGCTGCGCGACGCCGAGCACGCGCTGGTGTTCTCCGGCGACGTGGGCCGTGTCGATGACCTGCTGATGCCCGCCCCGCTGCCGATGACCACGCCGCTCAGCCTCGCGCCGGATGTGCTGCTGGTCGAGAGCACCTACGGCAACCGGCTCCACCCGGCAGACAACACCCCCGCGCGCCTCGGCGAGATCATCCGCCAGACCGCGCGGCGGGGCGGCAAGGTGCTGATTCCGACCTTCGCGGTCGGGCGGGCGCAGGCGCTGATGCTGGTGCTGCACCGCCTGCGCACCGAGGGCGAGTTGCCGGACGACCTGCCGGTCTACCTCGACAGCCCGATGGCGCAGGAAGCCACCGCCATCTACACCGCCCACCGCGACCTGCTGCGCCTGACGAAGGCCGAGGCCCACGGCTTCACCGAAGGGGTCAAGCCGGTCCACAAGCCGCAGGACTCGGCACGGCTGGCGCGGCTGCGCGGACCGGCGGTGATCCTGTCATCCAGCGGCATGGCCACGGGCGGGCGCGTGCTGGGGCATCTGGCCGCACTGGCACCGGATCCGCGCAATTCCATCGTGTTTCCCGGCTTCCAGGTGCCGGGCAGCCGCGGCGGCAAGCTGGTCAGCGGCGCCACCGAGGTCAAGGTAATGGGGCAGTACGTGGCGGTGAAGGCGCAGGTGCATCACCTGGCAGGCCTGTCCGGCCACGCCGACGCGGACGGCCTGATCGCGTGGATGCGCCAGATGCCAGCCGCGCCGAAGCGGGTGATGGTGGTGCATGGCGAGCCGGAGGCATCGGATGCGCTGCGCATCCGCATCGAGGAAACCCTCGGCTGGCCGGCCCGCGTGCCTCAGGTGGGGGAACGCCTGAGGCTGGGCGACGGGGTACCGCTCAGGGGCGCGAACCGTCGTTGATGCCCTTGGCCGCGGCGTTGCCCGCGGCCTTGGCGGCGGTGGCTTCCTTGCGGGCCTTGCGTTCCGCGAGGCGTTCGGCCCTGGCTTCAGCGGCCTTCTGGGCCTTGGAGGGCGCCGACTTGTCCGCCTTCTTTTCGGCTTTTTTCTCCGCCTTCTTTTCGGCCTTCTTGTCGGCCTTCTTGTCGGCTTTCAGATCCGCCGTCTTCGCTGCCAGACGCGCCTCGCGCCGCTCGGCACGCTTGGCAGCCCGCTCCTCGGCGGTGGACTTGCCGGCCTTCTCTGCCTTGGCGTCCTTGGCGTCCTTTTTAGCCTTGTGTGCCTCGGCCTTGCTCGGCTTCACGGGCTTCTCGGCCTTGGCTTGCGCCGCCTGCTTGCGGGCTTCGTCCTTGTGGGCACGGCGCGCGTCCAGCGCCTTGTCGAGCTGCTCCACCTTGCGTTCGGCTGCGCCGGCCACAGCGGCGGCGGCGGGCTCGCGCAGCGTGGCCGGGTCGGGCACGGCGGGCGCTGCAGGAACGGCTGGCATGGTGATGGGCTTGGGCGTCTGGCCGGTGCTGGTCTGGGCCTGCGCAGCGGCGCCGGCGGTGAACATCACGGCCGCGAGAGCGGCAATCAGCGGTTGCATGGGAGGGGTCTCCAGGTTGGATGCGAGAAATGTAGCCGCAGGGAATCGGGCCGTCGATTTTTTCAGCCTTGCCGTGTCCGGACCCGGCTTCAGTCGAAGCGCCGCTCGCGCAGCCACTTGGTCGCGACCCACTTCTCGCCAGCGATCACCGGGGCTCCGCCGTGCAGCGAGCGGGTGCTGGTGTGGGCGCGGTCGTAGCTGAAGAAGACGGCATGGCCCTGGATCGGGGCGACTTCGAAGTGGACATCGGGGAAGGTCGTGCCTCCACCCGCTTCGGGGGTGTTCAGGTACATCACCAGCGTGCCCACGCGCTGGCCACCGCGCTTGAGGATGGTGGCGGAGCCGGGCTGCGCGGGGTCGAAGTAGTCGTAATGCGGTTTGTACTCGGCGCCGGGCTGGTAGTGGAGCACCTGCAGGCCCTCGCCGTTCTCGACCGGCCAGCGCAGCAGCGCCGCGATGCGCTGCTCGATGCGCTCGATCAGCGCTGTCTCGCCGCGGCCGAAGAACATGCCGGCGCTGGTGCGGGCGGCGTTGACCTCGCTGCCACCGGTGGAGTTGTCGACGGTTTCCGAGCGGGCCATGCGCGGCGCAGCCAACTGGCGCAGTGCCTCGCATTCCTCGCCGGACAGCAGATCGGCGAATACCACCACACGCGGATCGCGCATCGACGCCACGACGCGCACCACCTGCCCATCCGGCAGACACAACGCGGCGGGCGACCGCGCCAGATCCGGCTCGGGCACCGGCACCGCAAGCGGGCGCTCCTTCAATCGGGCGTGCTCGGAAAGAAACCCTTCCAGCGTTTCCTCCAGCGCGGCCAGGGCCACGTCCTCGTCCCAGCCGGACTGCTTCATGGCCTGCAGGACGGCATCGGGCGAATGGCCGGCCCGGGCCTGCTCCAAGATCCAAAGCCGCAGTTCCGGGGTGGCTGTCTGGGTGCTCATGGTCGTGCTCATGCAGTGGTGCCGTGGGGTGAAACGGTGAAGGTGGAGTCAGTCCGCGCGGCGGCGGAACACCCAGCGGTCGCGTTCCGATGCCGCTGCATCGAACCGGTAGCCGCCCAGGTCGAATCCTTGCAGCGCCTCGGGCGTGTCCACGCGGTGGGTGATGGCGTAGCGCGCCATCAGCCCGCGCGCCTGCTTGGCGTAGAAGCTGATGATCTTGTAGCCCGTGTCCTTCCAGTCCTCGAACACGCACTCGATCACACGGGCCCGCTGCAGGAGCGCGGGGCGCAGCGCGGCCTTGGCGTACTCCTGCGAGGCCAGATTGACGATCACCGGTGCGCCGGACGCTGCCGATCGGGACTTGCGGACAGGCAGGCGGCGCAGCAGTTCCTCGGCGACGCGGTCGCCCCACCAGGCGTAGAGATCCTTGCCGCGTGGATTGGCCCAGCGGGTGCCCATCTCCAGCCGGTAGGGCTGCAGCGCATCGAGCGGGCGCAGCACGCCGTACAGGCCGGACAGGATGGCGACGTGGTCCTGCGCCCAGGCGAGATCCTCGGCAGACAGCGTTGGTGCAGCCAATCCGTCGTAGACATCGCCGTTGAATGCCAACACGGCCGGCTTGCTGTTGGTCGGCGTGTTGCGCGGTCGCCAGGCCCTGTAGCGGGCCACGTTCAACGCGGCGAGCTTGTCGGACAGTGTCATCAGGGCCGCGATCTGGGCCGGGGACTGGCTGCGCAACTGCGTGATCAGCGCCGCCGCTTCGGCCATGAAAACAGGGCGGGTCGGCTCGACCGCAGTCGGGGTCTCGAAATCCAGGGACTTGGCGGGCGAAAGCAGCAGGAGCATGTCGGGCAGCGGAAAACAGCGTCGGCGGGCCTGCAAGCGTACCAGCGCTGCGACCTGCCTGAAAATGGGCGCATGACGACGACCCCCGCGACCCCCGCTTGCCCGTGCGGCAGCGGACACCCGCTGTCGGCCTGCTGCGGCCGATTTCACACCGACGGCGCGCTCGCGGGCCTGGCCCCGACGGCCGAGGCGCTCATGCGCTCGCGCTACAGCGCCTTCGTGCTGGACCGGCTGGACTACCTGCTCGCCACCTGGCACCCAAGCACCCGCCCGGCCGCACTGGAACCGAACGAGCCGGGCCTGCGCTGGCTAGGCCTGACGGTGCGGCACCACCAGGTGGTCGATGCCAACCGGGCGGAGGTGTCGTTCGTCGCCCGCAGCAAGCTCGGCGGGCGGGCGCACCGGCTGGAGGAGGTCAGCCGCTTCGTGCGGGAGGAGGGGCGCTGGTTCTATGTGGATGGCGTCTTGGGCGGGGAGATCAGTGGTCGTCCTTGACCCGTTGGTCCGACCCAGGTGCCAGGCCTGCCTCAACGGCGTCCAGGTCCGACAGCGCGAAAGCCCGCCGAACCGACGACGAATTCAGCCACCCCAGCAGTACCGCCGCCAGCAGCGTGCTGCCCGCTGTGGGGTGCAGGCCCGTGCGGTGCTCCAGTTCCACAGCCACCCAGGGTTCGACCATCAGCACACGCACCAGCTCGACATCGGCGCCACCGGGCCAGGCCATCGCCGCGAGCAGGGCCACCAGCACGACCATGGCCAGCACGCGCGCCCAGTCGTGGGCACGCCACAATCCCGCCGAGGTGCCGAGCAGCAGCCAGGGCAGCGGCTCCCGCCACAGGACAACGTCGGCGCTGTTGAACGACACCATCGACAGGCCCAGGAACAGCAGCGCAGCGCAGCGGGGCTCGATCCGACGTTTTTTCATCTCTTTGCACATGCGGCAGATTTTGCGCAGCCCATTTGTGTATTCGGAGTGCGTTCTTGACAAGATCCCCGACACCGGGGGACCGGAATCGACAAAAGTGACACCTGTATCCATCCACCGTTTTTTTGTCACATTGCGTGACGCCAATCCGCACCCGGCTTCGGAGCTGGAATACACCTCGGTGTTCGAGCTGCTGGCCGCCGTGCTGCTCTCGGCACAGGCCACCGATGTCGGTGTGAACAAGGCCACACGGCGCCTGTTCCCGGTGGCGAACACGCCGCGCCAGATCGTGGCGCTGGGCATCGAAGGGCTGGAAGCGCACATCCGCACCATCGGGCTGTATCGCAACAAGGCGAAACATCTGTTCGAGACAAGCCAGATCCTGCTCGCGCAGCACGGGGGGCGGGTGCCGCGCAGCCGGGAGGCGCTGGAAGCCTTGCCGGGCGTCGGGCGCAAGACGGCGAACGTGGTGCTGAACGTGGCCTGGGGCGAGCCGACGTGCGCGGTGGACACGCACCTGTTCCGCGTCGGCAACCGCACCGGGCTGGCGCCGGGCAAGAC
>JBEANV010000259.1:0-3865 GCA_041165285.1 Pseudomonadota bacterium
AGGGCCTCGACCAGCGTGGCGTTGCGCTGGGCGCTGGCCTGGTAGGTCGATTCGGACAGTTCGTGCAGCCGCTGCTGCAACACGTAGCCGATGACCAGGATCAGCACGAAGGCCAGCAGCACCGGCAGCACCATCCACGGCGAAATCCACGCCATCACGCCCAGGAAGATCAGCGCGAAGGGCAGGTCGATCAGCGCCGTCACGGTGCTGGAGGCGATGAAGTCGCGCACCGACTCGAAGCCGCGCAGGTTCGAGGCGAACGAGCCGACCGACTGCGGCCGGTGTTCCAGCCGCATGCCCAGCACCCGCTCCATCAGCACGGAGGACAACTGCACATCGATGCGCGCGCTGGCCTCGTCGACGAAGTGGCTGCGCAGCTTGCGCATGTAGAAGTCCGCCAGCAGCACCAGCATCAGCCCCAGCGCCAGCACCCAGAGTGTCTCGATCGCGTGGTTCGGCACCACGCGGTCGTAGACGTTCATCGTGAAGATCGGAAAGGCCAGCGCGAACAGGTTGATCAGGAACGCCGCCCACAGCACGTCGCGGTAGACCAGTCGCTGGCTGGCCACGGCGCTCCAGAACCAGTGGCCCTTGCGCGTGGCACGGACCTCGGGTGTGCGTTCGTCGAAGCGGAAATGCGGGCGTACATACAGCACCACGCCGCTGTAGCGCCGCGCCAGATCCTTGCGCGCCATGACGACGGTGCCCTGACCGGTTTCGGGCATCAGCACGCGGGCGTCGCCTTCAGTGGTCCAGCCCAGCAGCACGCAGGCGTCATTGCCGCGCAGGATCAGCACGGCGGGCAGGGTGGCCGCGTCGATCTTGTTCGGCTTGACACGCTGGAGCTTGCTGAACATGCCGGCACGCTGGGCGGCACGCTCGGCCAGACCCAGGGTCAAGCGGCCGTCCTGCAGCGGCAGACCCGCAGACAGCGACGCGCGCGAGGCGTTCACGCCGTGCAGCCGGCAGACTTCGAGCAGGCAGTCCAGCAGCGGATCGGGATTGAGCAGGTCTTCGCGCAGGCGCTCGGTAGCGGCGTCGCGGGCCGCTGCGACAGGACGGGGAGGGTTCATGGTGGAGGCGGTGAACGCTGAGGGGCTCAGCCGATATCGGCAAGGTGCAGGCCGAACTGACCGCGGGCGCGGTCCTCGAAGTAGCGTTCCAGCGTCACCCGCACGGTGCGGAACGCCAGATCGTGCCAGGGGATGTCCTGCTGGCGGAACAGGCGGGCCTCGATGGTTTCCGGTCCCGGATCGAACACGGTGTCCAGCAGCGCCGCCCGGTAGAACACATGCACCTGCCCGACCTTGACCACATTGAGGACCGAGAACAGACCCTCCAGCGCGATGTGGGCGCCGGCCTCCTCGACGGTCTCGCGCACCGCACCTTCGGCGAGTGTTTCACCCAGCTCCATGAAGCCGGCGGGCAGCGTCCAGAAGCCGTGGCGCGGCTCTATGTTGCGGCGGCACAGGAGCACCTGATCCTCCCAGAAGGGCACTGTTCCCACCACGTTGAGCGGGTTTTCGTAGTGGATCGTGGCGCAGACCGTGCAGGTGGCACGTTCCCGGTTGTCGTCGGCGGGGACTTGGTACAGAACCTGAGACCCGCACTCCCGGCAGTGCTTGATACGTCGCGGCAATAGCATTCCGGCAGTGTATCGCCTGCTTCGCGTGGCATGATCTGAAACAAACCGCGCGAACAAAGAGGAGCCGTCCACCATGGAGCTTTACAGCTATTTCCGTTCGTCCGCCTCGTTTCGGGTGCGCATCGCCCTGGCGCTGAAGTCGCTTGCCTACGACTACAAGACCGTGCATCTGGTGCGCAACGAGCAGACGGGTCCGGCCTTTGCTGCCGTGTCGCCGCAGCGCCTGGTGCCGCTGCTGCAGGACGGCGAGGCCACGCTCACCCAGTCGATGGCCATCATCGAGTACCTGGATGAGGTCCATCCCGAGCCGCCGCTGATGCCGGCCGATCCGATCGGGCGGGCGCGGGTGCGCTCGCTGTCGCAGGACATCGCCTGCGAGATCCACCCGCTCGACAACCTGCGCGTGCTGCGCTACCTGGTCAAGGAGCTCGGCGCCAGCGAGGACGCCAAGAACGCCTGGTACCGGCACTGGGTCGAGGTCGGGCTGGAGGTGGTGGAGCGGCAGTTGTGCGACCACCCGGCCGCCGGCGCCTTCTGCCACGGCGACACACCGACGATGGCCGACTGCGTGCTGGTGCCGCAGATCTTCAATGCCCAGCGGTTCGACTGCCGCCTCGATCATGTGCCGACGGTGATGCGCATCTTCGAGACCTGCATGCAGTTGCCCGCTTTCCAGGCGGCACAGCCTTCCGCATGCCCGGATGCCGATGCCTGACCCTGGTCGCCTGCACGCTTGCGCGCCGGCCGACTGGTGGCGCCCCGTGTTTTCACATCCCCGGGTTGGTGCCGTGATGACCGGGCGTTCCGGCGGTGTGAGTCTGCCGCCGTTCGACGGCTTCAACCTGCGCGAAGGGCTGGGTGACGATGCAATGGCGGTTCAGGCCAACCGTGTGCAATTGCAAACAATTGTTGGCCGACCGGTGCAGCGGCTCACGCAGGTGCATGGTGTGGCCGTGTACACGCTGGAGGCCTTGTCCGCACTGGACGCAGCCCTGCCGATCGCCGATGCCGTGGTGACGACTTCGTCGGAGGCGGCCTGCGAGATCCAGGTGGCCGATTGCCTGCCTGTGCTGTTCGCCCATGTCGGCGGCCTGGCGGTGGGCGCGGCGCACGCGGGCTGGCGCGGGCTGGCCGGGGGTGTGCTGGAGGCGACATTGGCGCGTGTCTGCGCACTGGCTGGTGCGCCGGCGGCGGACATCGAATGCTGGCTCGGGCCGTGCATCGGGCCGCACTGGTTCGAGGTTGGTGCTGACGTGCTGCGGGCGTTCGGGGCCTCGCCGCAGGTGCCGGGGCCGCGTTTTTTCGCTTGTGCGCCGGACAAGTGGTTGGCCGACCTGCCAGCGCTGGCCCGGCAGCGTCTGGCGGCGGCCGGGGTTTCGCGCGTCAGCGGCAACGCCGGCCAGGCCGACTGGTGTACCCGCACCCATCCGCAACGCTATTTTTCCTACCGGCACAGCCCCCGCACCGGGCGCATGGCGGCTCTGGTCTGGCTGGACCCGGCACAGGCTACAGCGTAGGTGGCTGTTCGGACGTTTGCTGAGCGGCCTCGGTGGCCTGGCGGGCCTTGCGGCGCAGCGGTGTGCCCATCAGATACAGCACCAGCGAGAGCGGCCCGATGCCATAGAGCAGCAACGTGACCAAGGCGCCGAGCACGGTGCCCTGCGGGTGGGTGGCTTCGGCCAGCGCCATCATCAACGTGACATAAAGCCACGCAATTGCGACCAAGTACATGGGGATTTCCAGCTATCTTTCTCGCTATGGCTAGCAAGGTGGTTGTATGGATACGGCAGGCATAATGCCTGCGAATGCAGTTTTCATGCACCGGAGCAGATGAATGAACCCGTTTGGCAAGCCCATGTTCAATGCACCCGACATGGGGCAGGATGTCGCCGGTCTGTTCAAGACCTTCTCTCAATTGCAGATTCCACCCGCCGAACTCGCGCGCATCCAGGGCGAGTATCTGCGCGAAGCCGGTGAACTCTGGAACACCAGCCTGCGCGACGGCGGCAAGGTGACGCTGCCCAAGGACCGGCGGTTTTCCGCCCCCGAGTGGAGTGAACAGCCTGTGGCGGGGTTCGCTGCGGCCAACTACCTCCTCAATGCCCGCACGCTGATGGCTCTGGCCGAAGCGGTCCAGGGCGATGCCAAGACCCGCGCGCGCATCCGCTTCGCGATCGAGCAATGGGTAGATGCTTCGGCACCGTCGAACTACCTGGCGCT
>JBEANV010000260.1:0-3838 GCA_041165285.1 Pseudomonadota bacterium
AGCCGCAGCACCACGTCCTCGGGCTGGCTCGGGGCGATCAGGCTGAAGGTGGCGGTCCCGTCCACGACCTTGAGCTGCGTGCCGGGCACGCGGCGGTCGGCGTCCTTGCGGCTGGGGCCGAACTCGTCGGTCGGGCTACCCTGCATCTGCAGGCGGGCGCTGCCGCTGTGCTCGATGGTGACCAGCACGGGTTCCTTGAGCAGCACGCCGTCGCGGCCGAGGACGGTCACGGTCAGGGTGACGGGCGTGACACCATCGGCCGGCGCCCCCGCCCCGCGCACTTCGACCCGGAGCTGTCCGACACGGGCGTTGGCGGCGTACTGGCCATCAAGGAGGCTGGCCGGGGCGCCGGTCGTGGTGACCACCGGCGCAAACAGGGGCTGGAAACGGCTGTCCTGCACCACCTGCGCGCGGGCCGCCCCGGCACCAAGCAGGACCACCGCCGCGGCGATGGCGTGGAGGGCACGGGTCTGAACTGGCATCGTGGTCTGTCTCATTGCGCAACTCCGGTGGCGGAGCCGCTGTCTTGCTGGCGCGGTCTGACCGTGCCGCCACGCTGGCGGGCGCTGTCCGTCGCCTGCGCGGGTGCCGCGACGGGCTTGCCGTCGAAGCGCAGCACCTGCCCGCGCTTCTCGGTGTCGACCGCCTGCGTCTCGCCACGGGCGCGGCGGGCCTTGACCTGCTCCAGCACCCGGTTCGAGCAACTGCCCTCGATGACATCCGCGCGGTGCAACTCGCCGTTCTTCAGGTCGAGGAACAGGCTGCCAGCGTCGCCCGCGTTGCGGCTGGACGTGGTGGTCAGGCGACTGCCACGCGGGAGCGTCGTCTGGTCCACCACCATCACCTGCGTGCGCGGCGCGAGTCCGCAGACGCTGTACTTGCCCTCCACGTCGCTGACCAGGCTGGTGCCGTCCGTCAGGTACATCCGCACGCCCGGGATGCCCAGCTCCTCCTCGTCCTGCACATGGTTGTTGTTGCAGTCCACGAAGACCTTGCCGACCACGCAGGCTTCGGCCGCGAACACGCCGCCCGTGACCCGCACGCGGAACTGGCTGACGTTCGAGCACAGCGCGTTCTGTGTCGTGCCGCAGGTGGCACCGGCCGTGCCGGTGGCCTGCGCACTGTTGATGCCGGTGCCCTGCATCGCGCCAACACCGACGCGGACGCGGTAGGTCAGCGTGGTCGTGCTGCCCGCCGCCATCGCGCCGAGCGCGAAGCGCAGCGAAGGGCCGGGCTTGCCGACCGGATCAGCGACGCTGACCCCGTTGACCTGCGCCGTACCGTCGATGTAGCGGAAGCCAGCCGGCAGCGTGTCCACCACCTCCAGCGCCGGCAGCAGCGCACGCCCGCTGTCCGACCGCTTGATGACCACGGTGTAGCGCACCGAGTCGCCGAGTTCCGCCTGGGCACGGTCGCCGGTCTTGATGACCAGCAGCGCAGGGACGATGGACGGATCCAGCGGGATGTGGTTGTTCACCACGTCCGGACCAGCAGCCGGGTTGAGCCGCAGCGAGGCATACCACGTCGTGGCCTCGGTGCCGACGGGCGCAGCGTTCTGCGCCTGCACGGTGCAGATGCCACCGGCCGCGCCGTTGGTGCAGCCGACCGGCGGGGTCAGCGTGCCGGGTTCGGCGAACAGCGTGCGGCTGAGCACGTAGTCGCTGGTCGGGGTGATGCGCAGCTGGTAGGCCGCCGCACCGGGACAGCCAGCGGGCACCGGGTTGTTCAGCAAGAAGCTGTAAGCCCCCGCCAGCGCACCGGCCGCCGAGGTGACGACACTGTTCGCGCCGCCAACCAGGCAGCTCACTGGCACGACCGCACCGGCCGCGTCCAGCAGCTCGACCCGCACACCCCCCACGGCAGTGCGCGTATCGGTGCCGTAGACGATGCCACTCGGGTCCAGCGGCAGGCTCTGGTTGATGCGGGCACGCTGGCCAGCCGGCACGGTGAGGTTGCGGATGACGCCGCTGGTCACCACACCGGTGCCGCTGGCGGCGGTCGGGTCGTTGCCGCCGGCGGGGTCATTGGAGACCGGACGGCCGTAGTAGGCGCCGCTGACCGGATCACGGAAACGTACCGAAAAACCGCTGCCCGGCACGAGGCCGTCCACGCGGTAGTCACCCAGCGCATCTGAGAGCGCCGTGCCCGCGAGCGCGCCGCTGGCGTCCAGCACTTCGACGGCCATGCCGGCCACGCCGGACTCACCACCGGCCTGCACACGGTCATGGTTGGTGTCGCTCCAGACGCGGCCGGAGACGGCACCGGCCTGCTGGACGGGGGTGGGGTCGCTGCCCGTGTTGTTGGTGCTCGTGCTGCCGGTGCCGGATTCGCCGCCACCGCCGATGCGCACGTTGTTGACCAGCGCCGTGCCAGCGGCAACCGAACACAGCCCATTGGCATCCGGCGTGGCGCAGGCACCGGCCGCGACGTTCACGACCAGCGTGATCGCCGCAGCGGGGGCGCCCGCCGCGACGACCGCGCTGGACGTGCAGGTGGCGCTGGCAGCGCCCACCACGGTCGCGCTGCAGTCCCAGCCAGCGCCCGTCGGCACAGCGGCAACCACCATGCCGGCTGGCAGCGTGTCCACCACCGTGTACGGCAGACTGGTCGCGAAGGCGCCGGTGTTGCGCGCCGCGATGGTGTAGGTGCCGGTGTGGCGCTCGGTGAAGGTGGCCGGGCTGTGGGTCTTGCTGACCTGCAGGTCCGGCTCGCCCAGCACGTTCACTGTCACCGTGGCCGTGTCGCAGGCTGCCGGCGTGGTGGCCGGGCTGACGCAGATCTGGTAGGTCAGCGTGTAGGCGCCGGGCGTCGTGTTGGGCGGCACAGCGAGACGGCCTTGCGGATCGACCGAGGCGCCCGTCAGGCCGCCCGGATTGGTCAGGGTGACCGTGAGCTGTGCAGGGATGACCGGCGAGCCGCCCAGCGTGTCGTTGACAAGCAAACCGATGGTGCTGCCCGTGGCGGGCACGGTGGCCGGGCCATCGTTGACGGCGTCGATCACCGGCAGCGACGCCGAGGTGCTGTTGTTGCCACCAGAGCCTGTTCCTCCCTGGGTGTCGTTGGTGGCGCCGGTCAGGCCGGTGAGTGCGGCCACGCCATTGGCAGGCGCCGTGGCGGTGATGGCACAGACGATGGCGCTGCCCGCGGGCAGACTCGCCACCGGCAGGGTGACGGCAACGCCGCCGACCGTGCAGGTGCCGACCGTGGCGCCGGGGGCGGCGCAGGTGGCCTGCGTGGCGGCGGTCGGACCGCCGTTGCTGCAGGTCAGCGTGCCGGTGATGGTGCTGCCAGGTGACGCCGCACCGGGGAGGCCGGAGAAGGTCGGCACCATGTCGGCACCCTGCACGGTGACGAGCACGGTGGCCTGGTCGCACACCGTGGTCGAGCCGGCTGCGCAGATCTGGTAGGTCAGTGCGTAGCTGCCAGGCGCGGCGCCGGCAGGGACAACGAGTTCGCCGGTCGCAGCGTCCACGGTCGCGCCGATGAGGCTGCTGGTGTCGATCAGCGTCGGCACGACCTGCGCCGCGCCGATGGCACTGCCCCCCAGGGTGTCGTTGCCATACAGCGGCACACGGGCACCCGTGCTCGGCACGGTGGCCGGGCCATCGCTGACAGCGTCGATCACCACGGCGGTGCTGCTGACGCTGTTGTTCCCGCCAGTGGTCAAGCCACCGTTGCCGTCATTGGTCGCGCCCGTCGTGCCGGTGAAGACCACCGCGGTGGCGCTTTCGCGGGTGCCGCCCGGCGTGCCGGGGGCCGTGTAGCCGAAGGTGCAGACGATGGCCGCGCCATCGGCAACGGTGCGCCCAATGGCGGGTGCGCACTGCAGGTTGGTGAC
>JBEANV010000261.1:0-4408 GCA_041165285.1 Pseudomonadota bacterium
GCTGCACAAGATGGTCACGGTGATGAAGGGCGGCGAGGAGGTCAAGATCTCCAAGCGCGCCGGCAGCTACGTGACTCTGCGCGACCTGATCGACTGGACCAGCCGCGACGCGGTGCGCTTCTTCCTCATCAGCCGCAAGGCCGACACCGAGTTCATCTTCGACGTGGACCTCGCGCTGCAGGCCAACGACGAGAACCCGGTGTTCTACGTGCAGTACGCCCATGCACGGATCTGCTCGGTGCTGGCGAAGTACGCCGACGGCTACCACGGCGACGCATCGCCGGTGGCGCTGGCGGCGGCCGATCTGTCCGGACTGACCGCGCCGACCGAAGTCGCGCTGATGAACAAGCTGGCCGAGTACCCGGAGATGCTGGGTCGCGCAGCCGCCGATCTGGCGCCGCACGACGTGGCGTTCTACCTGCGCGACGTGGCGTCGGCGTACCACAGCTACTACGCTGCGGTGCGTTTCCTGGATGGCGACACTGCCGCGATGCCGGCCCGCATGGCGCTGCTGCAGGCCACGGCACAGGTGTTGCGCAATGCGCTGGCCGTGCTCGGCGTGCGCGCGCCGAGCAAGATGTAGGAGATTCTCGATGGCATCGAATGGAAAGACACAGCGCGGCGGCTTTGGCGTCGGCGTGGTCGTGGGGCTGCTGGTGGGCCTGGTGCTGGCGCTGGGCGTGGCGCTCTACGTCACCAAGGCACCGATCCCCTTCATGGACAAGGTGCCCCAGCGCACCGCCGAGCAGGACGCGGCCGAGGTCGAGAAGAACAAGCACTGGGATCCGAACTCGACCTTGTACGGCAAGAACCCGGCCAAGCCCGGTCTCGGCGCTGCGCGCATCGACAACGCGGCCACGGCCGCAGCGGCGCAGGACGCCGTCGCCAGCGCGGTGGCCAACGCAGCGGCCGGCGTGGCGGGCGCTGCCAGTGCCCCCGCGCGGGCGGCAAGTTCGGCTGCCGCGGCGTCTGCGGCGGCGGCCCGCGCTTCGGCGGCGGCGACCAGTGCGTCAGCCAAACCGGGCGCTGATGCGTTTGTGTATTTTGTACAGGTCGGTGCCTACGCCAGCAGCGACGACGCCGAACAGCAGCGCGCCAAGCTGGCGATGGGTGGCCTGAAGGCCCGCATCACCGAACGCGAGCAGTCGGGGCGCCTGATGTACCGTGTCCGCCTGGGTCCGTTCGAGACCCGCGACGACGCCGAGCGGATGCGCGATCAGACGACGACCTCGGGCTACGGCGAAGCGGCGCTGGTGCGTGTGCCACGTTGAGCCGCGTTGAACCTTGCGGCACGGAACGACTCTGATCCGGCTGGACCATCGAAAGGAAACATTGCATGAAGCGTCGTGAGTTTGTCGTGGGCAGTACCGCTGCCCTCGCGCTGGCCGGGGTCAGCCCCGTGGTGTCGGCCCAGGGGTCGTTCCAGGAGGGCAAGCACTTCGTCCGCCTGTCCACGCCGGTGGCTGTCTCGGCGCCCGCGGGCAAGATCGAGGTGATCGAGTTCTTCTGGTACGGCTGCCCGCACTGCAATGCGTTTGAGCCGACCCTGGAAGCCTGGATCAAGAAGCTGCCCGCCGATGTGGCCTTCAAGCGCGTGCACGTGGGGTTTCGCCCGAACTTCGAGCCGCAGCAGCGTTTCTACGCCACGCTGGAAGCCCTCGGGCTGGTCGAGCAGATCCACCGCAAGGTTTTCTACGCGATCCACCAGCAGGGCCAGAAGCTGGACAAGCCCGAGGCGCTGATCGAGTTCGCGGTGCAGAACGGTGCCGACCGCACCAAGTTCACCGAGATGTTCAACTCGTTTGGCATGCAGAACAAGGTCCGCCAGGGCAAGCTGCTGTCCGAGGCCTACAAGATCGACGGTGTGCCCGCGCTCGGCATCCACGGCCACTACTACACCTCGCCGTCGCTGGCCGGTGGTGACAACACGCCCGAACCCGAAGGCCAGGTCCGCGCGCTGGCGCTGACCGACCAGCTCATCGCCAGGTCGCGCAAAGGCGCCTGAATCCCCCGCACCGCACCAGCCCCGGGCCCGCGACAGAAGATGTCGCGGGCCCGGTCGCTTCTGGCTAGAATGCAATGCAATTTCCATGCCTTGATTTCCAATGCGCCCTGCTGCTGCCGTGCTGTTTCGACGTTCATGCCGAAGTTCCTGCCTGAGGCTGGTGCTCGTTGCGGTGCTGGCCGGGGTTGGTCTGCCGGTGCAGGCTGAAAAGGCCGACAGCGAGCAGGCGCTTACTTTTGATGCAGGCCGCATGGTGCTGGACGGCAAGCGCAAGATCCGCACGCTCAGCGGCGGCGTCGAGATCACCCGCGGCACGCTGGTGCTCAAGGCGGCGCAGATTGAGCTGAAGGAAACCGCGCAGGGCCAGTTCGCCACGGCCACCGGCGCCGACGGCCAGCCGGCCACGTTCCGCCAGAAGCGCGAAGGCCTGGACGAGATCGTCGAGGGCCAGGCGCGGCGCATTGAGTACGACACCGTCACCGAAACCGTGCGCTTCATCGACCAGGCGCAGGTGCGGGTGCTGCGTGCCGGTGCGCCGGCCGATCAGGTCACCGGGCAGACCATCGTCTACAACCACGCCCGCGACGTGTTCGAGGTGCAGGGCGGTGGCGGTGCCACGGCGACCGGTGGCTCCGGCGGGCGCGTCAAGGGCGTCGTGACGCCGCGCAAGTCCCCGGGTGCGGCCGCCGAACCGGTGAGCCCGGAGACACCGCGTTGACCGAGATCCACAACGATCGCCGCAGTTGCCTGGAGGCCGAGGGCCTGCAGAAGCGCTACGGCGCCCGGCTGGTCGTCAAGGATGTCCACCTGTCGGTGCGCAGCGGCGAGGTGGTCGGGCTGCTGGGGCCGAACGGCGCGGGCAAGACGACCAGCTTCTACATGCTGGTCGGGCTGGTGCGGGCGGACGCCGGCAGCATCCGCATCGACGGCGCCGAGGTGCAGCGCCTGCCCATCCACCAGCGGGCGCGGCTCGGCCTGTCCTACCTGCCGCAGGAGGCGTCGATCTTCCGCCGCCTCACGGTCGAAGAAAACATCCGCGCCGTGCTGGAGCTGCAGCACGATGCGGACGGCCGCCCGCTCGGCGCCGCGCGCATCGAGGTGCTGCTCGACGGCCTGCTCCATGACCTGTCCATCGAGCGGCTGCGTGCCAGTCCTGCCCCTGCCCTGTCGGGCGGCGAGCGCCGGCGGGTCGAGATCGCGCGGGCACTCGCCACGCAGCCACGGTTCATCCTGCTGGACGAACCGTTTGCAGGCGTCGATCCGATTGCGGTGATCGAGATCCAGCGCATCATCGGTTTTCTCAAGGCGCGTGGCATCGGCGTGCTGATCACCGACCACAACGTGCGCGAGACGCTGGGCATCTGCGACCGCGCCTACATCATCAGCGAGGGCCGTGTGCTGGCCGAGGGGACACCAGCGGCCATCGTCGAGAACTCCGACGTGCGCAAGGTCTACCTCGGCGAACATTTCCGCATGTGATTCCGATTCCGGTCCCGACCCCATGAAACCCTCCCTGCAGGTCCGCCTCTCGCAGCACCTGGCGCTGACGCCACAACTGCAGCAGTCGATCCGGCTGCTGCAGCTCTCGACGCTGGAGCTGCACCAGGAAGTCGAGCAGATGCTCGAAGCCAACCCGTTCCTGGAAGTCGATGAAGAGGGGGTCGCCCAGGACCGCCCGATGGCCGACACCACGCTGGCCCCGCCCGAACGCAGCACCACGGCCGCCGACGAGTGGGACAGCGGTGACAGCGCTGCCGCATCCACCAGCAGCACGTCGGAGGCCGAAACCCCCGGCGTCGACCAGCTCGATTTCAACAGCAGCAGCAGCGACGGCAACGACTGGGACAGCGGCAGCGAACGCGAGGACTACGACAGCCTCTCCGACGTGTCAGGCGCCCGCAGCAACGCCGTCGAGGACGAGGACGGCGACTGGAGCGAGCGCTCCAGCCTCACCGAAAGCCTGAACGACCACCTGCGCGGCCAGTTGCTCGGCATGCGGCTGGCGGGCGAGGACATGCTGCTGGTCGAGGCGCTGATCGATTCGCTCAACGAGGACGGTTACCTGGCCGATCCGCTGGAGGACATCGCCGAGCGGCTGGCGATCGAGCTGGCGATCGGGGATCGGTCCGGCCATGTGCCCGGCGATGAGGAGGCCGCCACGCTGCGCGAGGAGCTGATGGACCGGCTGCGCTGCGCCCTGGGCTGGCTGCAGAACCTGGAGCCCTGCGGCGTCGGCGCCCGCGATCTGGGCGAATGCCTGGTGCTGCAACTGCGTGAATGCGACCGCACCGAGGCGCAGCGTGTGGCCATCCTGGTCTGTCAGGGCCACCTGGAGCTGCTGGCGCGGCGCGACATGAAGAAGCTCATGGCCGCCACCGGCGCCGACGAGGACGACATCCGCGA
>JBEANV010000262.1:0-3286 GCA_041165285.1 Pseudomonadota bacterium
GCCTCGCCTCGTCCCACGCCCGCCCTGCCCGTGCCGCTGACCCCCATGCCCCACCACACCCTCGCCAGTGCCAACCTTTCCAGCGTGGAAGCACCTCCCGCCGAGAAAGAGCGTCGGGGCATCCAGTCCATCGAGGTGGGGATGAGCCTGCTGCTGGCACTGGGTCGCCATGGTCGGCCGATGGCGCTGAAAGACTTGTCGAGGGACGCCGACATGCCAACGGGCAAGGCGCACCCCTACCTGGTCAGCTTCGCCAAGGTAGGGTTCGTGGTGCAGGACGCCGTGACGGGCTACTACCGGCTCGGCCCCACCGCCATCCAGCTCGGGCTCGTGAGCCTGCAGACGCTCAATCCGGTGCGGGAGGCCACCATCGACGCCGAGCGGCTGGCGGAACTCACGGGGCACAGCGTCGCGCTGACGGTCTGGGGCAACCACGGCCCGACTGTCGTGCGCCTGGTGGACCCGATCTACCCGCTGCACGTCAACCTGCGCACGGGCACCGTGATGTCGATGGCAGGGACGGCAACGGGGCGTCTGTTCGCGGCCTATCTGCCCCGGCAGCTCTTCGAGTCCGCGATGGCCGAGGACTACCGACGGCTCGGCCCGGACATCGCGACGCCGCTGCAGCCGGAAGCGGTCGAGCGGCAGTTGACCGAGATCCGCCAGCACGGCATCTCACGCTCGGTCGGCAACCCCACGCCAGGGGTGAACTCCTTCGCCGCGCCCGTCTTCGACTACTCCGGCAACATCGTGCTGGCGATCACCCTGATGGGCTCGGCCGGCATATTCGACACGGCGTGGGACGGCGAGCAAGCCCGTGCGGTCAAGGCGTGTGCGGAGGAAGTTTCCAAGCGGCTCGGCCACCGCAGGCAGGTCGGACATTGAGGGCAGACAGCGGCCAAGCCGCTGTACCGTGTCACTCGCTAAGCAGCACCGGATCAGTGAGTTCGAGATCATCGCCGAGCGCCCGATCCGGCACTCTGCCCGCCTCGCGCAAGCCTTCGTGGTACACCCGCACCGCCTCATCCGGCGCCAGCGCACGCGCCAGCACCGCCCGCATCAGCCCCACCAGCCGCAGCGGGTCTTCCGCGTCCTTGATCTTGCGGCCGAACAACGCAGCACGGGCGCCGGCCGCCTCGGCGCGGGCGAGCAACTCGAAGGTGTCGCGGGTCGTGCCCCTGGCGCCGCCGAGGATGCCGACGATCAGGTGCTGCGGGTCGTAGCGGGCCAGCTCGCGCATCGCCGCATAGCCGTTGTAGGCGATCTTCAGGAACACCGGCTGCTCGGCCGCGACGACACCGGCCAGCGTGCGCACGATCGAGTCGCCGATGAACGCGCCCAGATCGGCCGGAGCGGCCTGGGCCGCCGCTTCGCCCAAGCCGATGTCGAAGGCCGGGTTGAAGACTTCGAGGAAGTGGCGCAGTCCGAGCGCGGCGGCCTCCTCGCGGAACGCGGCGTAGGCGTCGAGCGTGCGCAGGTCCGCCTCGACCTCGTTCGAGAACGTGACCGAGTAGAGGCCGAGATCGGCGAAGGCGCGGACCTGCGGCAGGCGGGCGCTGCGGAAGGGCCGTGACGGCGCCTCGGTGTAGCGGGCGCCGCGCGCGAACCAGATGTCGGTCGCGTCGTTGTAGCGAACCGCCGGGGTGACGGCACTGCCCGTGAACAGCCCCTCCCCCGCCAGACGCTCGGCCGACGAGGCGCTCGCCAGCAGGATGTCGATGTCGCCCTCGCGCACCATCTGGCGCATCGCGTCGAGGTAGGCGGCCCGGTCGGTGTGGCCGGCCCCCAGCCCGCCCGCCACGTCACGCACACGCGCCGGCGAAGTCAGGCCCATCGCCATGTCGGCGTCCTTGGCGTCGGCCAGGATGAAATAGGCGGGGGTGTAGCGACCGCTGCGAATCGCGTCGAGCTTGCGGTCGAGGTGCTTCATGGCGAGGCGTCCGGGTTCAGCGGTTCAGTGGTTCAACGTGTCAGCGTTTCAGCCGGAATTCCGCTGCCTGCGCATGCGCCTGTAGCCCTTCGCCATAGGCCAGTTCGGCGGCAATCAGCCCCAGCGTCTGCGCCCCCTGCTCGCTCACCTCGATCAGGCTGGAGCGTTTCTGGAAGTCGTACACCCCCAGCGGCGACGAAAAACGCGCAGTGCCCGAAGTCGGCAGCACATGGTTCGGGCCGGCGCAGTAGTCGCCCAGGCTTTCGCTCGTGTACGCGCCCAGGAAGATCGCCCCGGCGTGGCGCAGCAGCGGCTCCCAGCGGTGCGGATCAGACGAGCTGACTTCCAGATGCTCCGGCGCGATGCGGTTGCTGATCGCGCAGGCTTCATCCATGTCACGGGTCAGGATCAGCGCACCCCGCCCTTCCAGCGAGGCGCGGATCACGTCGCATCGCGGCATCCCGTCGATCAGGCGGTCGATCTCGGCCTGCACCTTGGCGATGTACCCGGCGTCCGGGCTCAGCAGGATGGACTGCGCCAGCTCGTCGTGCTCGGCCTGCGAGAAGAGGTCCATCGCGACCCAGTCGGGCGGCGTCGTGCCGTCGGCCAGCACCAGGATTTCTGACGGCCCGGCGATCATGTCGATGCCGACTTGGCCAAAGACACGCCGCTTGGCACTCGCCACGTAGGCGTTGCCGGGGCCGGTGACCTTGTCCACCCGCGGCACCGTCGCCGTCCCGTAGGCCAGCGCGCCGACCGCCTGCGCACCGCCGATCGTGAACACCCGGCTTACGCCCGCGACATGGGCGGCGGCCAGCACCAGCGCGTTCTTCTCGCCCTTCGGCGTCGGCACGACCATGATGATTTCGCCGACCCCCGCGACATGCGCCGGGATCGCGTTCATCAGCACCGAGGACGGGTACGCCGCCTTGCCGCCGGGGACATAGATGCCCACGCGGTCCAGCGGCGTGACCTTCTGGCCGAGCAGCGTGCCGTCCTCGTCGCGGTACTGCCAGCTCAGGCCACACGCCTGCAATTGCCGCTCGTGGTAACTGCGCACACGCCGGGCCGCCGCTTCGAGGGCGCTGCGCTGCGCGGGCGTGATCGCCTCGAACGCGGCGTTCAGCTCCTCGCGGGTCAGCTCCAGCGCGGTCATCGACTCGGCGCGCATGCCGTCGAAGCGGTTCGTGTACTCGATCACCGCCGCATCGCCGCGCTGCTGCACGTCCTTCAGGATGGCCGCCACCCGCTCCTCGATCGCATGGTCCGTCTCCGCCGACCAATGCAACACGCGCTGGAACTCGGCTTCGAAGTCCGGGGTGGCGGTGTTCAGGTGGCGGATGGCGACGGGGGACA
>JBEANV010000263.1:0-5017 GCA_041165285.1 Pseudomonadota bacterium
CATAGACGCGGCGCTTCTTCAGGTTGCTCAGCTTGTCGATCTGGCCGGCGGACTCGAACTGCCGGGCGGCGTTCGCCATCAGGGACGCATTGGGGTAGACCAGCATCATCTGGCCCATGCAGATGCCGGCATAGGCCATGTTGCCCGCGGCGCAGTAGTACGGGCCGCCAGCGACGATGCCTGCGCCCTTGAAGGTGGCGGAGTAGGCGACCTGCAACTGCGCTGCCATGAAGGCACCCGACGACAGGCCGGAGACCGAGAGTTCGTTCCTGTCGATCCGGAAGTGGGGCAAAGGCCTGGCGGCCTGCGCGGTTGCGCCGGACAGCGCAGCGGCCAGCAGCAGAGCGGACACGAAGAGACGGTGGCTGGGCATGGGCGGCTCCTGGAGTGGCGAATGTGGGCAACCGGGCATCGGCGCTGGCCAAGCCTACCCGGCAGTGTTGCGTTGCAACATGCGCACGTCGCTCCCGTGCCACACCCGCCAGCCGGGATGCAGACGGACCGTATGATGCGCGCCCCCTCGATCTCCGCCTCGCGTCTGCCCATGACAGCCATTTCCCGTTTCTGCGCGATTGATTTCGGTACCTCGAATTCCGCGGTGGCCGTGCCCCGGAACGGCGAGATGGTGCTGGTGCCCCTGGAAGAGGGTGCCACCACGATGCCGACCGCCACCTTCTACCTGGGCGAAGGACCGGATCTGCAGAACCTGCCACGGCTGGTCGGCCGTGCGGCCATCGCGTCCTATGTCGAGGGCACGGAAGGGCGCCTGATGCGCTCGATGAAGAGCGTGCTTGGCTCGGCGCTGATGGCACAGCACACCGACATCGGCGGCGGCCGTTCCGTCAGCTTCGCCGAGGTGATCGCCGGCTACCTGCGCCACCTCAAGCGCAGTGCCGAGGCCCATGCCGGCCACGCCCTGTCCGCCGTCGTGATGGGCCGCCCGGTGTTCTTCGTCGACGACGATCCGGTGCGCGATGCACAGGCGCAGGCCTCGCTGGAAGAGGCGGCGCGGGCCGCGGGCTTCGAGGAGGTGCAGTTCCAGTTCGAGCCGCTGGCGGCGGCGTTCGACTATGAATCGCGCATCGACGCCGACCAGCGTGTGCTGGTGGCCGACATCGGCGGGGGCACGTCCGACTTCTCGATCGTGCAGGTCGGCCCCGGCAGGCGGGATCGGATCGATCGGCACAGTGACGTGCTCGGTCACCACGGCATCCACATCGCAGGCACCGATTTCGATCGGCGCATTGAATTGGGCAGCATCCTGAGCGAGTTCGGGTTCGGCGCGCTCGGGCCGTCGATTGGTGGCCAGCCGGCGCGCGAGGTGCCCAGCCGCGTCTACTACGACCTGGCGACCTGGCACCTCATCAACAGTGTCTACCGGCCGCAGCGCGTGCAGGAGTTGCGCGCGATGAAGACCAACTACGCCGACCTGCGCCACCACACCCGGCTGATGGCGGTGGTCAACGACCACCTTGGCCACGACCTGCTCGGCCGCGCCGAGATGGCGAAGATCGCGTCGGCCGCGGGCGACGAAGCCCGGATCGACCTGCGGCTGGTGGAGCGCGGCCTGTCGGTGACGATGACCCCGGCGCAAGCGCAGCGCGCGCTGGACGGCGACATCGGCCGCATCGCCGACGCCGCCCGGGAGACGGTGCGCTTGGCGGGACTGCGGATCGAGCAGATCGACGCGCTGTACTTCACCGGTGGCTCGACCGGTCTGCACCTGCTGACCGACCGGCTGGCGGCGGCGTTCCCCCAGGCCAAGGCGCTGCAAGGCGAGCGGCTGGCGAGCGTCGCCAGCGGGCTGGGGCTGGATGCCCGGCGCCGCTTCACCCGCTGAACCACCCGGTCAGAGCGCGCGCTGCGAGCGGCGCGGCTCTTCCTGGCGCGGCATGGAGGGCGCCGAGGCCGCGACTGGGGGCGCCGGCAGCATCTGCGGCGCGGCGTCGTGGGCGCGTCGGTCCGGCCGGGGCGGCGCGACCGCGGTGTCTCGCGGCGGAGTCGGCATGGGGGCCGGCGCAGGAGCCACCCAGCGCGGTGGGCGCTGGTCCCGCGGCTCCGGCATGGGAGTGCGCCACTGGCGCTGGGGTGGTTCGATCACGATCGGCGCCGGCACCACGATCACGCGCGGCGGTGGTGAGGGCGGCGGAGGCTGCGTGTCCCAAGAGGGCGCGGCTTGCCAGTGTCGGGGGCGACGGTCGGTCCAGTCGTCAGGAGGTGGCTGGTCATTCTCGGCTGGCCCCATGGCCCAGGCGGCGAAGGCGTCGGCCTGCGGGAATCCGACCTGCCACCGGCCGTTGCGGTCGCGCTCGGCCCGGCGGCCGGGGGGCAGCAGCAGCGTGCCGTCCTCGTTTTCGATGCGCAGTGCGCTGCGCCAGGCGGTGGCGCTGCCTGCGTCGGGGCCGCGCCGGTCCGGCGCATCGATGCGGAACAGGCCGGCGCCGTGCGGCTGGTGTCGCCCGGCTGCGGTGTCCACCTGCCAGCGCCAGGCGCTCTCGCCGCGGCGCAGCTCCAGCACCACGCCGCCGCGTTCGAGGTCCAGCTCGACGCCGTCGCGGTCGAGCCGGCGCACCAGCAGTTCGCTCTTTTCGTCGAGTTTCAGGCGGTTCGGACCAATGTCGATCACCAGGCGGCTGTTCCAGCTGGTCTGCAGCCGGTCGCCTTCGCGGATCGCCATCTGGCGTGCGCGCGGGCCGTCGCCGAGTTCGACGACCTCGCCGCTGGCGCGCTGCACACGCAGGCGGCCGTCCAGATCGGCGATGCGGCCGCTGCGTTCACCATCTTCCTGGTGCCAGGCGGTGGTCTGGGCCAGGGCTGGCGGAGCGGTGGTCGCCAAGGCGGCGATGACCAGCACGGCGGCGATCAGCAAGGGCATGTGAAAACTCCATGGGCAGTGCGAATGCACCTGCAACGGTTCAACCCCTCACTCGGACGACGCCCGACGGGTCGACGCCCCGTGAAAACCACCCGAGCCCGAATGGCGAAAAAGTGACTGGCCCGAGGGTTTGTCATATTTCACAGTTCGGTGGGCACTGGCTCAGATCGGTGTCCCTAAGTGCTTCTTTTGTATGGCTTTTTTGCCAATCCGGTGAGAGTGGCTGTAGAAATGATCTAAGTGCTTGATTTCATTGGTTATTCCGATATGGCTTTCTTGACCCCCTGACAATTTCTCCGCTACAGTGGGAGATCGTGTTGATTTGTGGGTATTCGTGGCCGGTTTTCATTTCCAGGGAACTTCAGCGCTTGCGCTGGACGCCAAGGGCCGCCTGAGCGTTCCTGCGCGTCAGCGCGAGGTGCTGCACGCGATCCCGGAAGACCGCCTGACGCTCACGCGGCATCCCGATGGGTGCCTGATGGTGTTTCCGCGCACGGTGTGGGAGGCGTTCCGTGCCCGCATCGAGTCGTTGCCGCTGTCGGCCAGCGGCTGGAAGCGCCTCCTGCTCGGCAGCGCCATGGATGTCGAGATGGACAGCGCCTCCCGTGTGCTGATTTCCCCGGAGTTGCGCGCGGCCACGGCGCTCGGCCGGCAGGTGCTGCTCATCGGCATGGGCAACCACCTCGAACTCTGGGACGTGCAACGCCACTCGGCGGCCGAGGCCGCTCTACTGCAGCAACCCATGCCGGTGCTGCTGCAGGACTTCAGTTTCTGACCCCCTCTCCATGGCCCTAGACGACGCAGTACCCCGACAGCACCGCACGGTGTTGCTCCATGAAGCGGTCGATGCCCTTGTGCACCGGCCGGATGGCACCTATGTGGACGGCACTTTCGGCCGTGGCGGTCATTCGCGCCTGGTCCTGTCGCGCTTGTCACCCGAAGGCCGACTGCTGGCCATCGACCGCGACCCGGAAGCCGTGGCCCACGCGACCCAGGGCGAGGCGGGCATCGCCGACCCGCGCTTCTCGATCGACCACAACCGCTTTGCCGACTATCCCGCCGTGATGGCCCGCCACGGCGTGGCGCAGCTCGACGGCCTGCTGCTCGACATCGGCGTGTCGTCACCGCAGATCGACGATCCCGCGCGCGGCTTCAGCTTCCGCCACGATGGCCCGCTCGACATGCGCATGGACCCGACCCGCGGCCAGAGCGCCGCGGAGTTCCTCGCCACCGCGCCGAAGGAGCGCATCGCCGAAGTCGTGCGCGACTACGGGGAAGAGCGCTTCGCCTCGGCCATCGCGCGGGCCGTGGTCGCGCGCCGCGAGTCTGGCCATGCCCTGCAGCGCACCAGCGAGCTGGCGGAACTGCTCGCCAGCGTCGTGCGCACCCGCGAGCGCGGCCAGGATCCGGCCACGCGCACCTTCCAGGCGCTGCGCATCCTCGTCAACGGCGAGCTGGACGAGCTGGAGCAGGCGCTGGCGGCGTCGCTGGCGGCGCTCAAGCCGGGCGGGCGGCTGGCGGTGATCAGCTTCCATTCGCTCGAAGACCGCATCGTCAAGACCTTCATCAACCGGCATGCACGCGAAGAGTTCGACCGGCGCGCGCCGTTTGCCGCACCCAAGCCGGCGCTGCTGAACGCGCTGGCGCGCATCAAGCCCTCCGACGAGGAGATCAGTGACAACGGACGCTCGCGCTCGGCGGTGCTGCGGGTGGCCGAACGAACCGACGTCGCGCTGCCGCCGGTGTGGACGCGCCCATGACCCGTCTCAATATCCTGCTGCTGCTGGCGGTCATCGCCAGCGCGCTGTATCTGGTGCAAGTCTCCTACGAGACCCGCCGGCAGTTCATCGCGCTGGAGCGCGAACGCAACCAGTCGCAGCGTCTCGAACAGGACGCCGACAAGCTGCGCGTGCTGCTGCGCACGCAGGCGACACACCTGCGGGTCGAGCAGATGGCCCGTGAGCGCCTGCAGATGACGGTCGCCACGCCGGCCGTGACCCAGTATCTGATGGCCGATGGCGCGGTGCCGGCCACGGCACCCTCGGCGGCTTCCGCCGTGTCGAGGAGCCGTCCATGAAGATCCCCGGATCGACCGCGCTGCGCGGGCGTCTGGCCGCACGCAAGCCGGCGCCTCAAGGCGCG
>JBEANV010000264.1:0-17312 GCA_041165285.1 Pseudomonadota bacterium
GTCGTCGACTACCACCACGTCATCCATGCGCTGCGGCGCAAGCCCATGGCGCTGCTCAGCCTGGTCTACCGCGACCAGCTCTTCCCCCGGCAGGCCTACCAGCAAACATTCGAGTTCCTGTGCGAGGAGCTGCCAGAGCGAGCGGCCTGCAAGATGATGGTGGCGCTGCTGAGCCTGGCACACGACCGGTCCTGCGAGGCACAGCTGGCGGCTGTCCTTACCGAGGATCTGGCACATCGGCGCCTGCCCGACATCCTTGCCTTGCTGGCCCGCTTCGCACCGGACCCTGCCCACTTGCCGGACGTCTCGGTACAACTGGCACCACTGAGTTCCTACGACGTCCTGATGGACACGGCTGTGCAGGTGGCCGCATGAACGAGAACTTCGATGCCGCGCGGCTGACGTTGCTGCTGTCGGAGCTGCGCCTGCCGGCCACCAAGCAGCTCTGGGCCAGCTTCGCCGAACAGTCGGACAAGGAGGGCTGGCCGGCCGCACGGCTGCTCACGGTGATCGCAGAGAACGAGCTGGCCGAGCGCGACCGACGACGCATCGAGCGGCACCTGGCCGAGGCCAGGCTGCTGCCGGGCAAGACGCTGGACAACTTCGACTTCAACACCGTGCCCATGGTCTCCAAGGCCCAGGTGATGGCGCTGTGCGCCGGCGACGAATGGCTGCGCAACGGCTCCAACATCCTCCTTCTTGGACCGCCGGGCGGCGGCAAGTCCCACCTGTCCTCCGCCATCGGCCTGGCGCTGCTGGAGAAGGGCTGGCGCGTGCTGTTCGCGCGGACTTCGGATCTTGTGCAGCGCCTGCAGGTGGCCCGCCGGGAGCTGGCATTGGAGGCGGCGCTGACCAGGCTCGACCGCTTTGACGTGCTGATCCTGGACGACCTGGCCTACGTCAGCAAGGACCAGGCGGAATCGTCCGCCCTGTTCGAGCTGATCAGCACGCGCTACGAGCGGCGCTCGATGATCATCACGGCCAATCAGCCGTTCGGTGAATGGGGAAAAGTCTTCCAGGATCCCGCCATGACCCTGGCCGCTGTGGACCGGCTTGTCCACCACTCCACCATCTTCGAGATGAACGTGGAGAGCTACCGTCGGCGCACCGCCATTGAACGCAAGCAAGTCGGTGCAGGACGGCCCGCCAGCTATGCGACACCCAAGAATGTCGGCGGGTCTCAATCCAGTGAGCACCCGCCTGTCGCATAGAGCCGCCCCGCGACAATCAACTGTCGGGCATGATGGTCGCGCCGCGACACTGTTCTCATCCAGATTGTCGCGCGCCTCTCAGCCAGATTGACGCGCCACAGCCATCGTAGAGGTCGGGCCAACGGTCGGTGACATACAGTGCTTCTCGACCGCCGCCCGAACCACCGGCGGCATAGGTCTTGGATGGAGCTGATCCGTAACGCTGCCGAACGTGACGTAGCCTCGTGCGAGCGGCGTCGGATGGCCTGAGCTGCTCGGTGCCCCACCCGTGCCACTGACGACGGAGCCGTCATAGCCTCCACCTATCAAATGGAATGCCTTGCTGCGTGCCATGCCAGCGAGAGCGCTGGCAGGAGCGGCGGCATCGCCACCTCCGCCACAAGCCACAACCATGATCGAGACCGACACGACGACCACACGAGGTGCCCAATGGGCCTGTTTCTGTCTTTTCATGCGATGTACCTCCGAAGTTCGGAGAGTTGACGTCAGGTGCAGGCGAAGCTGGACGCGCTTTCCAGGTCAGTCGCGCCAGATTTGAGGACAGCACGCTTGGGATACGCACACAGCGGACGGCTGCGGGTTATCGACCAACCAGCGGGCTTCTCTGCGTTGCCAACGGCCACGGTCGCCGTGATGCTGTCAGGTGCATTGCCCTTCTCGGCCCAATCCACCAGTGCAGAGAACGCGCCGAACGCGTCGGTGGCCGGTCTCCCGGCGCAATGGTTCATGCCGGGCACGAGGAACGCGCGCGTAGTCGGCCGCCCGCAGCGATTCGTACCAATTGCGCGTGTGGTTCGACGAGAACACGGGATCGGCAGTGCCGTGATACACGATGGGCTTCCCCTTCGCCTTCAGTTGGGCCAGGTTGGTCGGTGAGGGCATGCCCATGAAGTCCATCGACGACTGAGTGAAGGTAGCAGTACGGTTCGTGATGGTCGCAGTCGCCTGATCCATCTGGAAGTTCTGCCAATAGGACGTCGCTGCAGGTGAGAACGGTGCGATCGTCGGCACCGGCACCGGCACCGGCGGCGTGGCCCAAACGCTGCCCATGGCGATCGAGCCAAGATTGGGGTTCAGACTTGACTCCGCCCTGGGCCGGCATGGACCTCAAGCGCATCAACGGGCTGGGCGTGACGGTGGTGATGAAGCTGCTCACGGAGATCGGCCCGGACGTCAGCCGCTTGGCCACCGTCAAGCACTTCTGCGCATGGCTGGGGCTGTGCCCGGGCACCAAGATCAGCGGCGGCAAGGTGCTGTCCTCGGAGACCAAGCGTTCGGCCAACCGCGCCCGCCAGTCCCTCAAGCTCGCCGCGCAAGCGCTGTGCCGCAGTGACTCCGCGCTGGGCGCGTTCTATCGGCGGCTGTGCGGCCGGATGGAGAAGCCCCGGGCCAATGAAGTATCGCCGCGCTCAAGCGTCGGGCCGCTGCGCTCGGATTCCAGATCCACCCTGTGGAGATGGCTGCATGAACAACCGTCTTCAGTTTTGTTTCTTGTCAGCAGCGTCGATCCAGGCGCGCAGGTCAGCTTGCGCCAAAAACCAGCCGTTGGTCGATCGACAGGTGCGCATGGTGCAACATCATGGCACCGCCCAGGGCGCAAGCATTGGCCCCCAGTTCGGACACCGCCAACGCGGGCAGGTGGAAAGGCGGCACCAGATGCCGCTTGATCGACCCGATCACCTCTTGTTCGGCAAGGGCGAAGAGACTGGCCACCGGGCCTCCAAGGAGAATGCGCCCTGGGTCGAGGACGCTGATCAAGGAGGCCAGCCCTCGGCCCATCCACCAGCCCCACTCCGCGAGCGTGCGCAAGGCTGCGGGTGTCTGGGACTGGAGCGCCGCCAAGAAGTCGGGCCATTGCGGGCCTTGTCCGCCGTGTTCGGCGAAACGGGCCAGCACTGCGTTGCGTGCGACATAGCTTTCGAACGAACCTTGTACGGCGGTGCGAAGATCGAAGCCATGCTCACCCAGGTGGATGTGGCCGATCTCGCCGGCATAGCCGCGGTGGCCGCGCACGAGCTTGCCCTGCGAAGTCATGCCGCCACCCACGCCGGCATCCAGATAGACGAACAGCGCATCGGCACTGGCGTGGGGCGCGCGGCCGTAGAGTTCCGCTGCCGCGAACGCATTGGCGTCGTTTTCAGACGTGATCGGGCCGGACCAGCCGATCCGATCGGCCAGCAATTGCTGCACGGGGACCGCACTCCAGCCAAGCACGGGGGCACGCAGCACCACCCCCTCATGGTCCACCAGCCCCGGCACCGTCACGCAAATGCCTTGCACGGACTGTGTGGTCGGCAGCACGGCCAAGGCCTCGCGAACCATCGCTGTCAGAAGTTCCAACGTGCCGTTCACATCACCGTCAACCGGCTTGTAGGCCCTTGTCCGGGTGTGGACCACGGTGCCCATCAGGTCCACGGCCACCACTGACAGGTGGCCGACGCCGATGTCTGCCCCGATGAACGCCTGGTGCCGCGCATTCAGACGCACCAGTTGCCCCGGGCGCCCGGTACGGCCGCCCACGGAAGGCTCCACGATGGCCCCCTCGCTCAACAAACCCTGCTCGATCAGACCGGCGACCAGATTGCCGACGGTCGATCGCATCAGGTCCAGTTCACGCGCGAGGTCCGCACGGGTCGTGCTGCCGTGGCGATAGAGCTGATCGAGCAGTCGAATTTCATTGATGTGCCGGACGGCACGCGGCATGGACATGGGCAGGTCAGGAGGGTCGCGGTGGACCCAGTTTAGCCACCTGGTCGGCCGTGCCCTGCCAGCATGAGCGAAGCGGCCCCCACGAGTCCCGCATCTTGTCCACGCTGTGCCTGGACCACGGGCACGTCCCGAAAGGGCGGCAAGGCCCGCCGCGCAATCTCCTGTGCAATGCCCGGGTGCAACAGGTCGAAGCCTTGTGCGACCCCGCCGCCGAGCACGATCCGCTCCGGGCTGTACAGGTGCAGCAGGTTGACGATGCCGAGGCCCAGGTGCGCGGCTTCCTGCGCGATCAACTGCCGTGCCAAGGCGTCGCCGTCGCGTGCAGCATGCACCACGCTGGCGGCATCCAGTGCGTCTCCCAGCGCGGCCAGGCAACTGTCCGGATGCCTCGCCGCCGCACGCCTAGCCAGCCGTGCGAGCGCCGGTCCTGCCGCCTGGGCTTCCCAGCACCCACGGTTGCCGCAGCGGCAGATTTCGCCATCCGGCGCCGTTGTCATGTGCCCTACGTGCGCGGCCAACTGACGCCGTCCTCGCAGAACCCGGCCATCCGCGATCACGCCGCCACCGATGCCGGTGCTGACGGTGACGTAGACAAAGTTCTCCAGGCCACGCCCGGCGCCAAAGCGCCACTCGCCGATGGCCGCGCCCACCCCGTCGTTTTCGAGCAGGACCGGCAACTGCAGTGCTGCCTGCAACCAGGCCACGAGAGGAATGTTCGTCCAGCCTGGCAAGGTGGGGATCCCGAGGACCACGCCGGCCTCGCCATCCAGCGGGCCGGGCGCGCAAACGCCGATGCCAGCCAGATCGCTCGGTGCGTGGCCCTCAGACACCGACGCCACCAGTTGACGGATCTGTTCCACCACGGCGCGCGGCCCACCCTCGGTGTCTGTGGGTGTCGCCGCGCGCGCCAGCAGACGGCCATCGGGCGCCACCAGTGCTGCGCGGACCTGGGTGCCGCCCAGGTCGATGCCAATGGCGGGGGCATCGGTGGTCATTGCGCTGCCAGCCAGGCCATGCGGCCGTCCAGGTCCGCATCACCGAACGCCAGGGAGCCCAGCACCACCGCCTGCGCACCGGCGGCGCGCAGCTTGGGCACAGTCTCGTGGCGAATCCCGCCGTCAGCCACCAGCACGATGCGGTGGTCCACGCCGGCGGCGGCGATCAGCGCCTTGGTGTCGGTCAGCCGGGTCAGCGCTTCCTCGTGCAGACCTTTGCCCTTGACGCCGATCGCGGTGCCCAGCAGGGTCACGAAATGGATCTCCTTGAGGAACGGTTCAAGTGCCGAGACCGGTGTCTCCACCTGCAACACCACGCCGGCCAGCAGCCCACGCTGACGGATCTGTCGCACGGCCTCCAGGGCCTCTGCACATTCGGCATGCACGGTGATCACGTCGGCTCCTGCGTCGGCGAACTGCTCGACCTGGGTGGCCAGGATACTGCCTTGCACCATCAGGTGGACGTGCATCGGTACTGCGCTGGCGGCCCGCACTTGTGCCAGCAAGTCGGGGAAGAGCAGGAAGGCCGGGGCGAAGTGCCCGTCAGCCACGTCCAGATGCAGCAGATCGGCGTGTGGCTGGATGCGCTGCAAGTCCTCGCCGATCTTGAGCAGGTTGGCCGACCAGACCGAGAACTCGGCGACAGGGCGGTCGGTGGGCAGGCGGTCGAACCAGCCTTCGGGCGGTCTGTTCATGCGGTCAGGCTCCGGGTTTCGGGGTTTCGGGAATGCGGTGGAAGTCGTGGAGGTACTGTGCGATGGCGGCGTGCAAGTCGGCCACATACGCGGCCTTGTCCACGACCTTGGGGGTGATCTGTGTCAGCTGCGCCTGCGGCAGCAAGTAGGCCAGACATTGCGCATGTGCCCATGGGTGGATCGCGTCCTGCTCGTGGCCGACCACCAGAGCGGGCACGGCGATGGCTCTCAATTGGTCCTCGGTGACGCCGGGGCCGTCTCCCGAGATGTGTTGCAGCAGTGCGGCGGTGACGGCTTGCGGCTCGCGGGTGAAGAAACCACGCAGCGAGGCCAGGTTGTCGGGCGCCTCCTGCGCAAGGTGCTGCGCGGTGGCGCTGCGCAGGAACAGGGCTTGCGCGGCAGGCGATGGATGCCGTGCCAGCAACGCGCCCACCTCGGCATTGGGCCGCATGTTCTCCGGCGCGGCAGCGCTGACCCAGGCGGGGCGCACGAGGATCAGGCCCTTGACCAGATCGGGTCGCAGCACGGCCACGCGCGTGGCAATGGCCGATCCCATCGAAATCCCCCCCAGCACCAGCGGTGGCAGGCCCAGATGGGTGATCCAGGCGATCAGGTCATCGGCAAAGGTCGCGATGGACAAGGCAGACAGCGGCCCGGCTTCGGATAACCCGTGACCACGGCACTCCAGCGTCAACAGGCGCAGCGCCGGATCGTCGGGACAGGCCTCGGCCGTCTGCTGGGCACTGCCGCAAAGGCCGTGCTGCAGCAGCAAGGGCAGGGCACCCGGTCGGGTGCTGTCGGCGGCGTCATGGCCCGCCAGCGTGACACCACCGCGCGGAAAGGGGTGTTGCCGCAAGCGTTCCGGACTCATGCGCTCACCGCGATGCCAGCGTCGCCCGCCACTTGCCGGAGGTGGTGCGCCACCCCGGCGGCCTCGGCGGCGCTCAGGCCGTGGGTGATCAGCGGCCCGTCGAAGCCGGCGGACTTCAGCGCGCGCAGGTAGTGCGGGTAGTCCAGCACGCCCTGGCCGGCGGTGGCAAAACGACCGTCGGCATGGCGGTCCTTGGCGTGGGCCATGACGATGCGGTCGGCCAGCAGGTCGATGGCCTCGGACACGGTGCGTCGCTGGACCTCCAGACTGACCGACTCGAAGAGATTGGCCGCGTCCAGCACGATGCGCAGGCGCGGACTGCCCAGTTGCGCGATCAGGGCACGCGCCTTGGTTGCCGAGTGGACGACATTGGCCAGCTCGGGCTCGATGCCGAGCAGGACATCGTGGCGCTCGGCCATGTCCAGGGCCGTTTCCATCGCCTCCAGCAGGTCGCGCCAGGCCTCGGGCGTGTCGTTGTCGGGGTGCCCGTGCCATTGATCGAAGGGATCCCGGGTGCCGGTACACAGCGTGATCACGCGTGTGCCCATTCCGGCGCACGCAGCCGCGAGCACGTCCAAGCGCGCATGTCCGGCCGCCCGCACTGCCACATCGGGGTGGACCATGTTGTAGGTACCGGAGATCGCCGTCAGGCTCAAACCTTGGTCTCGGGCGGCCAAGGCCACCGCCTGGGCCACCTCGGGAGGGATGACCTCGGGCATGGCGGGCAGACCCGAGCAGGCCAGGTTGTATTGCGTCGCCGAGAACCCGGCGGCCTTCACGGCCGTCAGCACGGTCAGCGGGTCACGGCCCTCGAAGGTCTTGGCGAAGATGCCGATCTGCATCACACACCGCCTTCCACGTCGGCCAGCACCACGCGCTGACCACGCTCTGCGCTGCGCGCAATGGCCACCATGGCGCGCACCGAGGCCAGACCGTCTTCCACGGTGGCGCCGGTCATCGGCTTGCCATGCAGCAGCACGTCGGCGAACGCCTCGACCTGCCGGCGATAGAAGTGCCCGTCGGCGCCCAGCGGACGGCGGGTGGTCGCATCCTTTTCATGGAAGATGTCCACGTCGCTGCTCTTGTAGTACCAAGGGTTGTAGGTCTTGGCCAGCACGCTGCCATGCTGACCATAGATCTGGAAGCCCTCGTGCCAGTCCATGCGAACGGCCACGGTCAGGTCCAGGTGCCCCAAGGTGCCATTCGCGAACTCGGTCTCGACGAACCAGCAGCGCGCGCCGAAACGCTCCGACAGACGCGACCGCACGGCCACGATGTCTCCAACGAGGAAGCGTGCGGTATCGACCAGGTGGCAGCCATGGGCCAGCATCAGGTAGCGGCGCATGTCGGCCTTGGGGTCGATGGCGGGTTTCCTGCGGGCGGCGCTGGTCACCATCAAGGGCTGCACGGCATCGGTCATGGCGTAGCGGTGGGTGTTGTCGCAGTACCAGAGCTTGGCCGCCAGCATCTCGCCCATGTCGCCATCAATGAAGGCCTTGGCCGCCTGGATGCCCTCGTCGAAACGCTTCATGTGGCCGACCTGCAGCAACTTGCCGCTGGTGCTCGCGGCGCGCTGCAGTTCCAGCACTTCCTCGACGGTGACCCCCAGTGGCTTTTCGCACAGCACATGCTTGCCGGCCTCCAGCGCGCGGATCGCCGCTGGCACATGGAAGGCATCGCTGGTGGCGATGATGACGGCCTCCAGCGCGGGGTCGGCCAGCATGGTGTCGTAGTCAGCGAAATCGCGCTGCGGCTTGTGGGTCCAGGCCATGCGCTCGCGCAGGTCATCCGCCACGTCGCAGATCGCGTACAGCTCGGCGTTGCGGGCCTTGGTGCAGCTTTCGAAGTGCGCAGCCTGGGCGATGGGGCCGCAGCCCAGCACGCCGATGCGCAGCAGACGGTCTTCTTTCTTGGACATGGAGGTTCGTGGAGTTCGGAGCAGGGAGGGTTGAAGTCGAATGGACGGTCGGTGCATCAGGCGAGGCGGGCACCGCTGGCACGGTCGAAGACCAGGGCACGGCCCAGGTCCACGCCGAAGGTCAACTGTGCCCCAACTTGCACCGGTGCATCCGCTGGCAGACGGGCCATCACCGCTTGCGGGCCCAGGCGCAGCGCGGCGTACAGGTCGGGGCCGGTGGGTTCCAGCACATCGACCACGGCACGCAGGGCCACATGGCTGTCGGGCAGGACATCGCTGCGCAGGAACCATTCCGGACGCAGGCCGAAGAGCAGTGGCTGCCCGTTCACCACGGCTGTGCCGGACAGGACGGGCAATGGCACCAGGAGGTCGGTTTCATCGATCTGCAGTAGCGACTGGTGTGCCGTGACGTGTGCGGTCGCCGGGATCAGGTTCATCGCCGGAGAGCCCATGAACGTGGCAACGAAGGTGTTGGTCGGCCGCTCGTAGATCTCGGACGGCGTACCGAATTGCTGCACCACGCCGTCCTTCATCACCGCGATGCGGGTGGCCATGGTCATGGCCTCCACCTGGTCGTGGGTGACGTAGACGGTGGTCTTCTTCACGCGCTGGTGCAGGCGCTTGATCTCGGTGCGCATGTCCACGCGCAACTTGGCATCCAGGTTGGAGAGCGGCTCGTCGAACAGGAAGATCTTCGGGTCGCGCACCAGGGCCCGGCCCATGGCCACACGCTGTCGTTGGCCGCCAGAGAGTTGCTGCGGCTTGCGGTCCAGCAGGTGGCTGATCTGCAGCAGCTCGGCCACTTCGCTGACCTTGGCGCGCTGCTCGGCCGGCGTGGCACCGCGCATGCGCAGCGGGAAGGCCATGTTCTTCTCCACCGTCATGGCCGGGTACAGCGCGTAGGACTGAAAGACCATGGCGATGTCGCGTTCCTTGGGCTGCAGGTGCTGCACCGACTGGCCGTCGATGCGGATGTGGCCCGTGCTCAGCGGTTCCAGCCCGGCGATGATGTTGAGCAGCGTCGATTTGCCGCAACCCGAGGGTCCGACCAGCACGAGAAATTCTCCGTCCGCAATGCTGAGGTTGATGTCGCGCAGGATATCGACGGTGCCATATTGCTTGCTGACGTTCTGGATGGCGAGAGAGGCCATGCTGCTTATCCTTTGACTGCGCCGGCCATCAAGCCACGGACGAAGAACTTGCCGGCGGCCACGTAGACCAGCATCGTGGGCAAGGCAGCGATCAAGGCCGCGGCCATGTCCACGTTGTAGGCCTTGGTGCCGGTGGAGGTGTTGACGAGGTTGTTCAGCGCGACCATCAGGGGCCGGGTGTCCGGCCCCGAGAACGAGGCACCGAACAGGAAGTCGTTCCAGATCGAGGTGAACTGCCAGATCACCGACACCACGGCGATCGGACCCGAGATCGGCACGATGATGAAAAAGAAGATCGACCAGAAGCTCGCACCGTCGATGCGCGCAGCCTTGACCAGTTCGTCGGGCACTGCCACGTAGAAATTGCGGAAAAACAGCGTGGTGAAGGCGATGCCGTAGAGCACGTGCACCGCCACCAGGCCCGTCATCGAACCTGCCAGCCCGGCCAGACCCAGCAGCCTGGCGATCGGGATCAGCACGATCTGGAACGGGATGAAGCAGCCGAAGAGGAACAGCGCGAAGACGACGTTGTCGCCCTTGAAACGCCACTTCGTCAGGGCATAGCCGTTGATGGCGCCCATCGCCACCGAGATGGCCACGGCGAACACGCACAGGACGACGGAGTTGGCGAAGTAGCCACGCAACCCGTCGCAGGTCACGGCAATGCAGGCACTCGACCAAGCCTGACCCCAGGCCGCAAACGACGGATCGCGCGGCAGGCTGAGGATGGTGCTGTCGCCGTAGGGCGCCTGCCCGGTGATTTCCGGCATGCCCTTGAGCGAGGTGAAGACCATCGCCACCAGCGGCAGCAGGAAACCCGCAGCCGCCAGCACCAGCACCACATGAAGAGCCAGCCGCCACAGGGTGCGGTCATGGCGCGAGGACGTCGCCTCGCTGGCCTCGGTCAGACGCGCCTCAGCGTGCGGATTCATGCTTCAGCTCCGAGGCCAGGTAGGGAACGATGATGGCGGCCAGCGTGCAGAGCATCACCACCGCGCTGGCCGAGCCCAGGGCCATCTCGTTGCGGGAGAAGGTGAATCCGTACATGAACGTGGAGGGCAGTTCGGTCGCGTAGCCTGGCCCGCCGCGCGTGAGCGCGATGACCAGGTCGTAGGACTTGATGGACAGGTGGGCCTGCACCACCAGCGCGGTGAGCAAGGCGGGGCGCAGCGCGGGCACCACCACATGCCGGTAGACCTGCAGGCTGCTGGCGCCGTCGATGCGCGCCGCCGAGAGGATCTCGGCGTTGATGCCACGCAGCGCCGCCAGGAACAGCGCCATCACGAAGCCAGTGGCTTGCCACAAGCCGGCGATGACCACGCAGTAGAGGGCCATGCGGTCGTCCTTGATCCAGTCGAAGCGCAAGCTGGTGAACCCCCAGACGTGAAAAGCTTTCTCCAGCCCCAGGTCGGGCGACATCAGCCATTGCCAGGCGACACCGGTGACGATGAAGGAGATCGACATCGGATAGAGGTAGATCGACCGCAGCAGCCCCTCGGCACGGACTTTCTGGTCCAGCAGGATGGCCAGCGCCAGGCCGAGCACCGTCGCCAGCCCGATGTACAGGCCGCTGAAGACGAAGAAGTTCTCGACCGCCACCTGCCAGCGTGGATTGGCCCACAGGCGCTCGTACTGCAACAGCCCCACCCACTGGTTCAGGTTGGGCAGCATCTTCGACCCGGTGAACGACAGCACCGTGGTGAAGACGATGAAGCCGTAGACACCGACGGTGATGAGCATCAGGCTGGGCGCGAGTGCCAGCTTGGGACTGTGGTGGTCCAGCCACCGGGACACCGCGGACATGGTCACGCTCCGGTTCAAGGTCAGGGACGGCGCGCGTCGTTCAGGCGCACCGGTCCCCAGGAAACCGGCCAGGGTCACTGGCCGGCAAGGACATCACTTGGCCGCGGCAACAGCCTTGGCCAGCGACTCGGCCGCCTCCTTGGAGGACTGGTCCGAGTTGAAGTGCTTCGTGATCACGTCCAGATAGGCGCGTTGCACCGCAGCCGGTTGCGCATGGCCGTGGGCCAGTGAGCCGTACATCGTCTTGGCTGTGGCTGCCGCCTTCAGGTCCGCCATGGACTTCTTGCCGCACTCGTCGAACTTGTCCATCGACACGTCATTGCGGGCCGGAATGGATCCCTTGGCCAGATTGAAGGTTTCCTGGAAGCCGGGGTTCATCACCGCCGAGGCCATGGTCAGTTGCGCGGGACGGCGATCCGCCCCCACCTTGAACATCGCGAAGAAGTCGGTGTTGAAGAGGTAGGCGCCCTGGGTACCTGGCGCCACTGCACAAAGAATCTCCTTGCCCGGCGTGAGCTTGGCGGCAATGACCTCGCCCTTGGCCCAGTCGCCCATCAACTGCATGGCGGCCTCGCCCTTGAGCACCATCGAGGTGGCCAGGTTCCAGTCCCGACCGGCGAAGTTCTTGTCGGCATAGCCGCGCAGCTTGCGCATCTGGTCGAAGACCTTGACCATCGTGGCCGATTTCATCGACGCGGGATCTGCCTCGATCACCGCCTTGCGGTAGAAGTCTGCGCCGCCCAGGCCCAGCACGATGCCTTCCCAGGCGGTGGCTTCCTGCCACGGCTGGCCCCCGATGGCCAGCGGCAGGATGCCCTTGGCCTTGAGCTTGTCGGCGGTGGCGTTGAACTCGTCCCAGGTCTTGGGCGGGGTCAGTCCGTTGTCCTTGAAGATCTTGGCGTTCATCCACAGCCAGTGCGGGCGGTGGATGTTGACCGGCACGGCCACCCACTTGCCGTCAGCCTTGGCAAAGCGCTGCAGCGCGGGCGGAACCACCTTGTCCCAGCCCTCCTTGCTGGCCTGCTCGTTGAGGTCGCCCAGCAGGCCCTCGTTCGACCAGTCGATCACGGCCATGCCCAACAACTGTGCAGCGGTGGGCGGGTTGCCAGAAACCGCACGGGCGCGCAGTGCGGTCATGGCGGCTTCGCCACCGCCGCCAGCCACGGCCATGTCAACCCACTTGACACCCTTGCCTTCGAGATCTTTCTTCAGAACGCCCACGGCCGCACCTTCGCCGCCGGAAGTCCACCAGTGCATCACTTCGACCGATTGCGCACCTGCGGTGCTGCAAGCCACGGCCAGCGCGGCAGCCGCCGCAGTCTTGATCATCTGCCAGTTCATTTGTGTCTCCTGTTGCTTGGGGCGCTCGCCAATGGAAAGTCATTGCGTGCGCATGGGATGCCATTTGTTTGTTTGGCAAACAAATTTAATCAGTGAACGAAACGTGGAAACACTGGTGGTTTCCCTGAAATGGTGTCCTTGCCTCGGCGCGAGAAACGCGAGAAGGACGAACTGCAGACGGTTTCTGTGGGCCAGGTCAGGGTTCAGGAGGCGTGCAAACGTGTTGGTGATGGGTTAACCCTGATATTGGTGGTTTCGATGCCGAGCATGGAAACAACCCATTTTGCGCATGGGCACGCTTTGCCTAACCTTCGCCCGGTCACGGCCCGATGCGCCGAAGGAATCCGCCCACCATGTCTGCGTCACCCGCTCCGGCGCGCTTTGCGCTCGGCACCTTTTCCCATGCAGGATGCCCGCCGTTCCCTGGTCTGGTCGTCGATGGCGAGCGCGTGGTTGCCGTGCAAGCCCTGCGGGCACTCTGCGCGGGCCTGGGCCATGCGCTGCCGGACGCATCGTCCACGCGCACGCTGATCGAACACTGGGGTGCCAGTCTGGCGGCGTTGCAGGCGGCGGCCGATGCGCTGGCGCAGGCCCGCTCGCTCGCGTCGCGCGCCGTGGCAGACCTGCTGGTGCCGATGGCGGCCCTGAGCGTGCATCCGCCGGTCGAGTCGCGCCAGATCCTGCTGAGCGGGGCCAACTACTTCAAGCACGTCGTGGACATCATCGTGGACATGGGTCCGGGCAAGAGTCCCGGAACCGAGGGCATGGATGCGGCCACGCTGCGGGCGTTCGCCGAGGAGCTGATGCACCGGCGCAAGCGCGACGGCGTGCCCTACATCTTCAGCAAGCCGGTCTCGGTGCTGAGCGGCGCCTACGATCCGATCGTGATTCCGGCATCGACCACCCAGCCGGACTGGGAGCTGGAACTCGCCGTCGTCATCGCCGCGCCGGCCCGCCACGTGCGCAGGCAAGACGCGATGCGCTTTGTCGCGGGCTACACCATCGCCAACGACATCACCAACCGCGACCAGATCTGGACCCGCGGCGACATGAAGCCCATGGGGACTGACTGGATCGGGGCGAAGTCGAGTCCGACCTACCTGCCCGTGGGCCCCTACATCGTGCCGGCCACGCAGGTCGCCGACCCGCAGGCGCTGCGCATCGAACTCAGGCTCAACGGCCAGGTCATGCAGGACGAGAGCACCAGCGACATGGTCTTCGGCGTCGCCCGCCTGGTCGAGCATGTGTCCAGCGTCGTGCAACTGCTGCCCGGCGACCTGATCTGCACCGGCTCTCCGGCCGGCAACGGCACCCACTACAACCGATTCCTGCAACCCGGCGATGTCGTCGAGGGCGCGATCACCGGGCTGGGCCGCATGCGCACGCCCGTCATTTCTGAGAGGCACTGAGCACCATGGCCATCATCGGCATCGAGACGGTTCTGTACGGCGTCGATGACGTCGCCGAATGCACGCGCTACTTCACCGACTTCGGGCTGCCCTTGCTCGACAGGAGCGACCAGCACGCCCACTTCCGCCTCGACGAAGGCAGCAACGTGGTCATCCGCCACATCGGCGATGCGGCGATCCCGAAGTCCGCGCTCGTCGGCACCGGGGTGTGCGAGGTGATCTGGGGCGTTGACCGGCAAGACAGCCTGGACCGGCTGGTCACGGATCTGGGCCGCGACCGCGAGGTCCGCGTCGATGCCGATGGCACCGCGCACTTCCTGGCGGACAACGGACTGGCCCTGGGCCTGCGGCTGTACCGCAAGAACCCGGTCCACACCTGTCCGGACCCGGTCAACTCGCCGGGCAACATCAACCGCATCAACCACCAGCGCAAGTGGAAGGTCAAGGCACGGCCCAAGACCATCCTGCACGTTGTCTTCCACACGCCCGATGTGGACGGGGCCTGGGCGTTCTACCGTGAACGCCTGGGGTTCAGGCTCAGCGACGTGCAGAAGGGCTTCGGCATCTTTGGCCGCGCCGACGGGGCCAACGACCACCACAACATCTACTTCATCAATGCCCGGCTGCCCTTTCCCGGCATGGACGGCAACCTGCGCTTCGACCATGTGAACTACGGCGTGGAGGACATGGACGAGGCGATGATCGGCGCGAACCACATGCAGCGCCAGGGCTGGCCGAAGTCGGAGTGGGGGCTGGGTCGCCACCGCATCGCCTCCTCGATCTTCATGTACCTGCCGTGCCCGACCGGCGGGCAGGCGGAGTACGGCGCGGACTCGGACCACATCGACGACGCCTGGGTGCCGCGCGTGTGGAACCCGATGTTCGGTTTCTTCAGCTTCATCCACAACATGGCGCCGTTCATGGTGGATGCGGCGCCCTGGGAGTGGGAGTACGCGCCGGGCTACACGCCCGAGGCCAAGCCGCACGCACCGCCGGCGCCGGGCGTCCCGCGCACGCAGGAATCGACCTGAGTCCGCGCAGCCATGTGGTTCCACCATTGCAACGACCCCGGCTGCTGCCCCGGCGACCGCGCAGGCGCAGACACCGCGTCCAGAAAGCGTGGGCGCCTGACGATCGACCTGCACTGCCACGCCCTCGTGCCGGCGGTGGAGGCGCTCGTCGCGGGCCTGCCGCAGAAGGCGGCCGAACCCCAGGCCATGCTGCGCAGCATGGGCGAGGCCTCGGTGGCGCACAACAACGCCTCGATGCTGCCGATCGCCGGGCCTCGCCTGGTGCGGATCGAGCAGCGGCTGGCCGACATGGAGGCGATGGGCGTCGATGTGCAGGTGATCAGCCCCTCGCCGACGCAGTACTACTACTGGGCCGAGCCTGCGCTGGCACGCGAGATCGTGCGCGTGCAGAACGAGGCCATCGCGGCGCTCTGCACCCGATACCCCGCTCGGCTGGCCGGTCTGGCCACGGTGGCGCTGCAGCATCCCTGGCTGGCGGTCGAGCAACTGACGCACGCGGTGGAGGTGCTGGGGCTGAAGGGGCTCGAGATCTCCACCTCCGTGAACGGCCGGGAACTCGACGATCCGGCGCTGCAGCCCTTGTGGGCCAGGGCCGAGGCCCTGGGCGCGCTGGTCTTCATCCATCCGTTCGGCACGACGCTGGGCGAGCGCACAGCCACGCACTACCTGGTCAACACGATCGGGCAGCCGCTGGAGACCACCATCGCGCTGTCGCGGCTGGTCTTCGGCGGCGTGCTCGATGCGCACCCGGGGCTGAAGATCATCGCCGCCCACGGCGGCGGCTATCTGCCGACCTGTGTCGGGCGCTCCGACCATGCCTGGCGCGTGCGCCCGGAAGCGGCCGCGCAGACCCGCAAGGCGCCCGGCGAATACCTCAAGCGCATCTGGTTCGACACCGTCGTCCACGACGCGATGGCCCTGCGCCATCTGGTGGACCGCGTGGGCGCCAGCCAGGTCGTGGTCGGCACCGACTACCCCTTCGACATGGGTTCGTACGACGTGCACGCCCTCGTTGACGGCACGCCCGGGCTGAGCGAGGCCGAACGCGAGGCGATCCTCGGCGGCAACGCGGCGGCGCTGATCGGCTGGAACACCCGACAAGACTGAAGGAGACACGCCCATGAAAGCAAGGAAGATTCTCGTCGTCGGCGGCGGCATCGCGGGCATGTGCGCCGCGATCGAGCTGCGCAAGCGCGGCGCGCAGGTCGATCTGGTCGAGCTGGACCCGCATTGGCGCGTCTACGGCGCCGGCATCACGCTCAGTGGCCCGACCTTGCGCGCCTTCACCGAGATCGGCGTCATCGACAGCATCATGGAACGCGGCTGGTGCGCCGACGGCGCCGACATCTGCACGGCCGGGGGCGTGAAGATCGGCGAGCTGCCCACGCCGCGCACCGGCCGGCCTGATGTGCCGGGCGGGGGCGGCATCCTGCGGCCGATGCTCGCGCGCATCCTGCGCCACCACACGCTGGCCTCGGGCACGGCCGTGCGCTGCGGCACGACATTCCAGTCCATCGACCCCTCGGGGGAGCAGGTGGCCGTCACGTTCACCGACGGGCGCCAGGACCGCTACGACCTCGTCATCGGGGCCGACGGGCTGCAGTCCAAGGTGCGCGAGGCCCTGTTCCCCGAGGCACCGAAGCCGCGCTACACCGGCCAGGGTTCGTGGCGCGCGGTCGTGCCGCGTCCGGCGGACGTGACGCGTGCGCAGATCTACATGGGAGCGAACATCAAGGCCGGCGTCAACCCGGTGTCCAAGGACGAGATGTACCTCTTCGTCACCGAACCGCGGGCCACGCCCGAGTTCATCGACGAGACGCGGTGGCCCGACACGCTGCGCGAACTCCTGGCGCCGTTCGGTGGGGCCGTCGGCGTCATCCGCGACGGCCTGGACGCGCACTCGCGCATCGTCTACCGGCCCTTCTTCGCGATGCTGATGCCCCAGCCCTGGCACTGCGGGCGTGTGGTGATGATCGGCGACGCGGTGCACGCCACCACGCCGCACCTGGCATCCGGCGCTGGCATCGGCGTCGAGGACGCCATCGTGCTGGCGCAGGAACTGGAGCGCCACGACGATGTCGAGCAGGCCCTGACGGCCTTCACCGCGCGCCGCTACGAGCGTTGCCGAACCGTGGTCGAGAACTCGCTGCGCCTGGGCCAGATGGAGGTCGCCGGGGC
>JBEANV010000265.1:0-5093 GCA_041165285.1 Pseudomonadota bacterium
GGCAGGTCCGGATGCACCAGGTACAGGCTCGGCACCTTCGCCAGCAGCGACACCGGGCGGAAGTCCTTCACCGGGTCGTAGGGCAGCTTGTCGAAGATGTAGGGGTTGACGGCCAGCGTGCCGATGTGGCCGAGGATGATCGTGTGCTGGTCGTCGGCGCGGGCGACTTCGCCCATCGCCACGTTGCCGGCGCCACCGGGGCGGTTGTCCACGTACACCGACTGGCCGAGGATCTTCTGCATCTCGGCGGCGGTGGCGCGGGCGATGATTTCCGAGCTGCCACCGGGCGCGAAGGGCACGACGAATCGGATCGCCTTCGTCGGCCAGGCGGACTGCGCGTGCAGCAGCGGCGTGGCGAGGCCGGCAGTGGCACCGGCGCCGAGCTGCAGCAGCCGGCGGCGGTCGATGGTGAGGGGCGTGGTGGTCATGGGGTGTCTCCTTCGAATGGGGTTCGGGCCCGCATGCTGCGCGCCTGAACCTCTCAAACACCTTTCAGCCAAGGGTGGCCGCGCCCGGATAATCGCTGCATGCGCATCCTGCTGGCGGAAGACGAACACGGACTGGGCGAGTGGCTGAGCCGCGCGCTGGCGCAGTCCGGTTTCCAGGTGGACTGGCACGACGACGGCCGCGTCGCCGAGCGCGCGGCGCGGGACGGCGATTACGACGCGCTGGTGCTCGACCTCGGGCTGCCCGGGCGCGGCGGACACGAGGTGCTCAGGCGGCTGCGGGCGAGCGGGATGGCCGTGCCGGTGCTGGTGCTGACGGCACGCGACTCGCTGGCCGAGCGGGTCGGCACGCTCAACGAGGGCGCCGACGATTTCCTGCCCAAACCCTTCGCGCTGGCCGAACTGGAGGCGCGGCTGACCGCGCTGATCCGCCGCGCCCGTGGCGGCGAGCGCCCGCGCCTGGCCTGTGGCCCGCTGCAGTTCGACGCGGTGCTGCGCCAGTTCACGCTGGGCGACGAGGTGATGCCGCTCTCGCCACGCGAGCACAGCCTGCTGCGTGCGCTGGTGGTGCGCAGCGGCGAGCCGATGTCGCGCCAGCAGCTCGTGGACCGCGTCTTCGGCGACGAGGACGAGGTGCAGGCCGGCGCGCTCGACGTGCTGATGCACCGGCTGCGGCGGCGGCTCGACGGCCGCGGCGTGCGCATCCAGACTTACCGCGGACTCGGCTATGCGCTGGAACCCGATCCCGATCCGCGGCGCGACGCTTAAGGCGCGGCTGCTCGGGCTGCTGCTGCCGGGCATGGCGCTGGTGCTGGCGGTCAGCCTGTGGCTCACGCGCGACCAGGCGGAACAGGCCGCCGATGCCGCCTACGACCGCTCGCTGCTTGGCGCGATCAAGGGGCTGGCCCTGAACATTTCCACCGCGTCTGGCGGGCTGTCGGTCGAGCAGCCGTATGCCCTGTTCGAGTTCTTCCAGCTCGCCGGGGCCGGCCCGGTGCATTACCGCGTCGCCACCGACAACGGGCTGGTGGAGATTGGGTCGCCCGATCTGCCGCTGCCGCCAGGGGCGCTGAGGTCGGGCGAACCGGTGTTCTACGACGCACAGTATTTCGGGGAGGCGGTGCGGGTCGGTGCCTACCAGCGGCCGCTGGATCCGCCGCTCGGTGGTGCGCACGCCGTGCTGATCCAGGTGGCCGAGGGCACGGTCGCGCGCGAGCGCTTCACCCGCGCCTTTGTGCGCCAGGCGCTGTGGCGCGACGCGTCGATGCTCGGGTTGCTGGCGCTGGCGGTGATGGCGGTATCGGCGTGGGCACTGCGGCCGGTGCAGCGGCTGGCCGATGCGGTCCGCGACCGCGCCGCGGAGGACTTGCGCCCCTTGCCCGCCGATGACTTGCCGGCTGACCTGCAGCCGCTGGTGGCCACGATCAACACCCAGCTCGCCCGCACCGACGCCTTGGTCGCCCAGCGCCGCCAGTTCGTCGATGACGCGTCGCACCAGTTGCGCACCCCGCTGACGACCTTGCGGGCGCAGCTCGACTACGCCCTGCGCGAGCCCGATCCGCAGCGGCTGCACGAAGCCCTGCAGGCGCTGTCGCGCGAGCTGGACCACGCCACGCGCGCCACGCAGCAACTGCTGGTGCTGGCACGGGCCGACGCGGGTCGGCTGGCGCTGGAGACGTTTGACCTGGGTGGTCTGGCGCGCGAGGTGGCGCTGGCGCTGCTGCCACAGGCGCGCACGCAGGGGCTGGACTTCGGCGTCGAAGCGCCTGAGCCCGGCGCGGCACAGGCGCTCGGAGACCGCGTGCAATTGCGCGAGGCGCTCCTCAATCTGGCACACAACGCGCTCGTGCATGGCCGTGGTGGTGGTGGCCAGGTGACGGTCGAGGCCCGGACGGGCGAGGGTGGCTGGTCGCTCGGGGTCGTCGACGACGGGCCGGGGCTGGACCCGGCCGTGGTGCGCCGGCTTGGCGAGCGTTTCGTCAAGGGGCGCGGCAGCCGCGGATCGGGGCTCGGCCTGTCGATCGCGCGTGCCGTGATCGAGCGCCACGGCGGCACATTGACCGCTCAGCCGGGCCACGAGGGCCGCGGGCTTCGCGTGACCTTGCACGGTGTTCACAAGGGACCGCCATGACGCTGCGGAAGAACCTCGGTTTGTGGGTGGCTGTGCTGTTGCTGACCCTTGCGGCTGTGCCCGCAGTGGCGCAGGTGTCCCAGTGCGTCGCGCCAGCCAAGCCGGGCGGGGGGTTCGATCTCACCTGCCAACTGGTGCGGGAGGCGCTGCAGCCGCCCAACGGCGTGCTGCCGATCCGCTACCAGCCGGGCGGCATCGGCGCGCTGGTGTTCGACGAGGTAGCGCGCGATGCCCGTCCTGCCAGCCCGGCGGGCGCCGAGCTGATCGCGTTTTCCAGCGGCACCCTGCTCAATCTGGCACAGGGCCGCTTTGGTCGCCATGGCGCGGAGTCGGTGCAATGGGTGGCTGCGCTGGCGATGGACCACGGGGTCGTCGTGGTCCACCGCGACGCGCCGTGGAAAGACCTGCCCGCGCTGCTGGAGACGCTGAAGGCGCAGCCGGCCTCGATCGCCTTCGCTGCGGGAGGCACCATCGGCAGCCAAGACTGGATGAAGGCCGCGCTGCTGGCCCGGGCGGCTGGCGTCGGCCCGCGCTCGGTGCGGCTGGTGGCCTTCGAGGGGGGCGGGGATGCGATGCAGGCGCTGGCCGGCCGCCATGTGCAGGTGCTCGCCGGTGATGCCGCAGAAGTGGTGCAGGCGCTGCAGCGTGGCGCGCCGCTGCGGGTGCTGGCCGTGCTGTCGGCGGTGCGGTTGCCGGGGCCGCTGGCGAAGGTGCCGACCGCACGCGAGCAGGGCGTGGACGTGCAGTGGCCGATCCTGCGCGGTGTCTACACCAGCAACCGCACGGCCCCGGCGGTCGTCGCCGAAGTGGCACGCCGACTGGCTGCGGTGCAAGCCGGCGAGGACTACCGCGCCCGGCTCGAACGACTCGGGCTGCAGCCGGTGGACACCCACGCCATCGGGCCGAATCTGGCCCTGCACGTGCGTGCCGAGATCGCACGCCACCGCCGCCAGGCGATCGACATCGGGCTGCTCCTGCCGGGCGAGGGCCCTTGACCTGCCGCATGCCCGGTCACTCGACGACGCGCACACCCTTCCAGAACGCCACCCGCCCCTGGATCTCCGCTGCCGCTTCCTTCGGATCCGCGTAGAACCAGACGGCATCGGGGTTGACCTCGCCGTTGACGAACAGGCTCAGGTAGCGCGCTTCGCCTTTCCACGAGCACATCGTGCGGTGGTTGCTGGACAGCACGCAGTCCTGGCGCAGCGACTCGGGCGGGAAGTAGTGGTTGCCTTCGATGACGACGGTATCGTCGCTCTCGGCCACGGTGGTGCCGTTCCAGATGGCTTTCATGTCGGTGTCTCGGGTTCCGGGCATCAATGAAAAAAGCCCTGCGGCGCGGGGCTGCAGGGCTTCGTGTCGGACCGACCAAGGCCGGCCGAAGCGTACTCAGTTTACTTCGCGAGCTTGAACACCCACACCGAGCCACCTTGTTCGAGGAAGCTGACCTTCTTGGCCACGTCGCCACCCCACAGCGGGACGGCGCCGCCCCAGCCGGAGGCCACGGCGACATACTGCTCACCCTTGTCCGACCACGTGATCGGAGGGGCCACGACGCCCGAGCCGGTCTGGAACTTCCAGACGATCTTGCCGGTCTTGGCATCTGCGGCCTGCAGGTAGCCTTCCGGCGTGCCCCAGAACACCAAGTTGCCGCCGGTGGTCAGCACACCACCCCACAGCGGAGCGTTGTTCGGCGCTTCCCAGACGATCTTGCCCGTCTTCGGATCGATGGCGCGCAGGGCACCGATGGGGCCATCCGACAGCGTCTTGATCGTGAAGCCAGCGCCCAGGTAGGCGGCACCCTTCTTGTAGCTGACCGGCTCGTTCCAGATTTCCATGCCCCACTCGTTGGCCGGCACGTAGAACAGCTTCGTGTCCGGCGAGTAGGCCATGGGCATCTGGTTCTTGCCGCCGAGGAAGGACGGGGCGGCGAACACCGAGCTGCCCTTCTTGCCGTCGGCGCCCTGGGTCGGATCACCCGAGCGGTTTTCCGGCACGAAGTTCGGGCGACCCGTCTTCAGGTCGATGCCGGTGGCCCAGGTGATCTTCTTGACGAACGGGAACGCGTTGACCAGCTTGCCGGTCTTGGCGTCGTTCACATAGAAGAAACCGTTGCGGTCGGCCTTGCCGCCGAGGATCTGGCCGCCGTCGTCGTAGGTGACGAACTCGTTGACGCCGTCATAGTCCCAGCCGTCGTTGGGCGTGTTCTGGTAGTGCCACTTGATCTGGCCGGTCTTGACGTCGATGGCGACGGTCGAGGTCGAGAACAGGTTGTCACCCTTGCGCAGGTGGCTGTTCCAAGGCGCCGGGTTGCCGGTGCCGAAGTAGGCCAGACCGGTCTTGGCGTTGTAGGTGCCGCCCAGCCAGGTCGCCGCGCCGCCGGTCTTCCACAGGTCGCCCGGCCAGGTCTTGCCTTGCTCGCCGGAGATGCCGATTTCGGTCTTGTTGCCGTCCTTGTCGTACTTGTAGCCCATGTGGCCTTCGACCGTCGGGCGGCTCCAGACCATCTTGCCGGT
>JBEANV010000266.1:0-2823 GCA_041165285.1 Pseudomonadota bacterium
ATGAAAAGGAAATTCCCAGCCCCGCCAGTCACCCGAGGTTTTTCCTCGTGCGCTGACGCCGAGTCGGATCGACGATAGGGTTTCTCAATCCCGATCCCGATCCCGATCCCGATCCCGATCCAACTGACGCGAGGAGATGTCCATGACCATTGTCTTTCTCAGCATCAATCTCGCCAAGAACGTACTTGTCGCATCCCATGTGATCATGTACCCACCCGCAGTTGGCCCCTGTTCAAAGCCAGAGACCTGATGCGGGGCGTCATCGAATCACTTCGACAGGACTGCGCGACATGAGCGAAATCCACCCCCAGGCCCGCACGACTCCTCGCACACGTGCCGAGATCAAGGCCAGTTCTGCTTCCTTGACGGAACTGGCCGAGCGCTACAACGTCAGCGTGGCCACGGTGCGCAAGTGGAAGCGCCGTGAAACCCCCGAGGACCTCTCCCACCGTCCGCACTCCTTGAGCACGACGCTCACCGCGGCGCAGGAGGCCATCGTGGTCGAGTTGCGCCGCCTGGTCCTGCTGCCGCTGGACGATCTGCTGGTCATCACGCGCGAGTTCATCAACCCGCACGCCTCCCGCTCTGGACTCGATCGCTGCCTGCGCCGCCACGGCGTGGCCAACCTGCGCGCGTTGCAGGCCGAACTCGTCGGCGAGGATCCTGCGCCGCCCAAGACGTTCAAGGACTACGAGCCGGGCTTCGTGCATGTGGACATCAAGTACCTGCCGCAAATGCCCGACGAGTCTGCGCGGCGCTACCTGTTCGTGGCCATCGACCGCGCCACACGCTGGGTGTTCCTGCGCATCTACGCCCACCAGAGCGAGGCCAGCAGCACGGACTTCCTGCGCCGGCTCTGTCAGGCCGCGCCGATGAAGATCCAGACCGTGCTGACCGACAACGGCAGCCAGTTCACCGACCGGTTCACCAGCAGGACCAAAACCCCCAGCGGCCAACATGCCTTCGACCAGCGGTGCCAGGCGCTCGGAATCGAGCACCGGTTGTGCCCGCCGCGTCACCCCCAGACCAACGGCATGGTTGAGCGCTTCAATGGCCGCATCAGCGAGGTCATCGCTCAGACCCGCTTCGCCTGCGCCGAAGAACTCGAGACCACGCTGACTCATTACGCTGCGACCTACAACCACCGCATTCCCCAGCGGGCTCTCGATCATCTCTCTCCCGTTCAGGCACTCAAGCAGTGGCGCTCTCGGCGGCCGGAGTTGTTCGTCAAGCGGGTTTATGAACAGTCGGGACTCGACACTCTATTGTTAATTGGTGTGTTTTCGTTGTGCAGTGTAAAACTCTTAACAAGAATAGGAGTTACGGCTCCGCTGCCTAACTTGGCCCGTATCGCCTAACTCAGAGCTAAGATCGCTTGCAAGTCGTTGTCGCGACTGATGTTTTTCTACAGCGTGACGCATAACCTCCCCCTGCAAGCCCATCCTGCAAAACCCGGCAATCACCCAGAATAAAGCGCCACCCCGACACCGTCCACAGTGCCCGACTGGCGCTCCCCGTCCGAATTTCACAGATCCGGACAAACCGTGATAAACCTCACGTCACATCACCCCGCCCCCAACCCCGCCTTCTTCAACACCTCACACGTATTGCGCACATGCGCCTCCAGCGCCAGCGCCGCCCGCGCCTCCTGCCGCCCGATCGCCGCGCGGTACAGGTCTTCATGCTCGCGATGCACATCCCGCGGCGGCCCGGCCTCGGTGACCACCACGCGCATCGCGATGTAGCGGTAGCGCTCGGCGTGGCGGTAGAGGATGCCGAGCAGGTAGCGGCTCCACGGCGAGTCGTGGCCGGCGATCAGCGCTTCGTGGAACGCGCGGTTGGCGTCCTCCCAGTCGGCGCCGCGCATGCACTCGGGGCTGCGCTCGGCCTCGCTCAGGCGCTCGAACGCCGCGACGAGCGCCGCTTCCCAGGCCGCGCCGCCGTGGCGGATCGACAGCCGCAGCGCCTCGGTTTCCAGCATCACCCGCGTATTGGTCATGTCCTCCAGATCAGCCAGCGAGATCGGCGCGACCCGGAAACCGCGCTGCCCCTCCGCCGTCACCAGCGCGTCTGACAGCAGCAGCGACAGCGCCTCGCGCAACGTCCCGGCCCCCACGTCGTAGCGGGCCTTCAGGTGCTCGACCCGCAGCCGCTCGCCCGGCGCCAGCGCCCCACAGACGATGTCATGCCGCAACCCCAGGTAGGCCCGCTCCACCAGGGTGCGCGGCGCCTCGTCGTTGCTGCGAAAGGCGGCGAGGAATTTTTCGGACGGCAGCATCACTGGGCTCCAGGTTCTGAGGGCATCGGGCCACGGCGCAGGCGGTAGGCGAGCTGCGGGCGCGTGATGCCCAGGCGGCGGGCCGCGGCCGAGAGATTGCCACTTTCGCGCGCGACGGCGAAGGCGAGCAACTGGTGTTCCAGCTCCTCCAGCGGCAGCCCGCTGGCGAGCATGCGCGCGCACAGGTCTTCGTCCGGATCGGGCGGCAGCACGGCGAGCTGGCCATGCGGATCGAGCCCGGTGCGGTCGGCCGAGCCGTCGCCATGGCCGGGGCTCAGCGAGAACAGATCCTCCACCTCGATCGCCCCGCCCTGCGCCGCCAGGATCACGCCGCGCTCGACCAAGTTCTCCAGCTCACGCACATTGCCCGGCCAGCCGTGGCGGCCCAGCGCCTGCAAGGCCCGTTCGCTGAACCCCTGCAGCCGCTTGCCGTGCAGCGCCGTGAAGCGCGCGAGCAGCGTCTGCGCCAGCAGCTCGATGTCGGCGCCGCGCTCGCGCAGCGGCGGGATGCGGATCGGGTAGATGTTGAGCCGGTACAGCAGGTC
>JBEANV010000267.1:0-7682 GCA_041165285.1 Pseudomonadota bacterium
CTCCCCTGCCGTATTCGGAGGAGCCAGGGTCACCGTTCCACGCGCAGGCGCAGGAGGTCTGGCGCATCTCCAATGCCGCCACGCAGGAACAGCGCCAGTACGCGCTGTACTGGGCCGACGACCCCCTGAAGACGCCCACGCCCGCCGGCCATTGGGCCTACATCGCCGGTGACCTGCTCAAGACCAGGCAGGCCAGTCTGGCCGACGCAGCCGAGACCTATGCGCGGCTCAACATCGCGATGTCCGATGCCTTCGTGGCCTGCTGGCGCACCAAGTACGCTGTCAACCTGCTGCGACCGGTGACCTACGTGCAGTTGGTGATCGACAGCAACTGGGTGCCGCAGCTCATGCACACGCCACCGTTCCCCGAGTACCCGTCCGGCCACTCGGTGCAATCGAGTGCCGCGGCCGCCGTGCTGGGGTCGATCTTCGGGTCTGGTGTTGCCTTCACCGACAACACCCACAACGACCGGGGCTGGGGACCGCGCACCTTCCGCAACTTCAAGGCGGCGGCCGACGAGGCCTCGATGTCGCGGCTCTATGCCGGGATTCACTACCGGGCGGCCGTCGAAGGGGGGCAGGTTCAAGGCCACTGCGTGGCCCGGCGGGTCATGGCATTGCAGTTCAAACCATAGATCGACTCGACCCCGTTCTGCCACCAGCCTCACGGCGCGCTCGCGCACCTCGGGTGAATAAACGAAGGAGCCTCCTCAAAATCCGGGGCGGTTCAAAATGCGGAAGACCGAGATTTGGTCCGGCGCAACAGGCCTCAGTCTTCCGAAGAGAAGCCCGATGCCTTGACGATCGGACCCCAGCGCTCGAGTTCCTTCTTCACGATGGCGGTGAACTCGGCACTCGATTCCCCCTCGACGTCGAACGACATCTTTTCCAGGCCCGCCACGACGGGTTTGGACTGCAATGCGGCGCGTACTGCCGCATTCAGCTTGGCCACGGTGGGTGCGGGCGTCTTGGCTGGCACGAACACCGCAAAGTACTCCTCGGCCTCGACCTCCTTGAACCCGGCCTCGGCAAAAGTCGGCACGGCGGGCAGGAAACGCGAACGCTTGGCGCCGCTGACCGCCAGGATCCGGATCTTTCCGGAGCCGGCGTGCTGCAGCACCTCGGGCAGCACGTTCACCCCCGCCTGGATCTGCCCGCCCAGCAGGTCGGACACCAGCGGGGCGCCGCCCTTGTACGGCACGTGATTCAGCGAGAGGCCCGCCGCACGCCCCAGCATCGTGCCCACGAAGTGCGGCGTGGCGCCGGCTGCGGGAGAGCCGAAGTTGGCGTCCTTGGGGTTGGCCTTGGCCCATGCCACGTAGTCCGCCAGCGTCTTGACACTGGCCGGAACACCCGAGCTGACGCTGAAGGCGAACGTCACCTTCGCGACCGAGCTGACCGGCGTGAAGTCGGCCAGCGTGTCGTAGCCCAGCTTCTTGTAGACGTGCGGGTAGATCGTCAGGATCGATGCCGGCGTCACCAGCAGCGTGCTGCCGTCGGCGTCACCTGCCTTGACCGCCTGGGCACCGAGCCGCCCGCCGGCGCCCGCCTTGTTGTCGACGAGGGTGCTGGGCGCGTAGCTGCCGCGCAACTGGTCGGCCAGCAGGCGGGCCACCGAGTCCGCCGCGCCGCCGGCGGGGAAGCCGACGACGATCTTGAGGGGCTTGTCGATCACGGTCTGCGCTTGCGCTTGCACTTGCGCATGCACAGACAACGCGGCGAGCGCAGCGGTCAGCAGCGTGGAAAGAGGGCGATGATTGAACATGGATGTCTCCGTTGGCGTTGGAATGTGTCTCAGTGAAGCTGGGGCAGGCCGATGATGTCGCGTGCCTCGCTCGGCGTGGCCGGCTCGTAGCCCATCTCGCGCACCAGGCGCACGAGGCGCTCGACCAGTTGCACGTTGGTCGCCAGCACGCCGTGCTCGAAGTACAGGTTGTCCTCGAGTCCCACGCGCACATGCCCGCCCAACAGCAGCGAGTGCATCGAGGCCGGCAACTGCGCCGGGCCGATGGCGCTGACGTTGAACACGCTGTCACGCGGCAAGTGGTCCACCATCGTCTGCAGCAGGCGCGGCGTGTAGGGCAGCCCGCCCTGGAAGGCGTTGGCACCGATGACGATGTTGACGAACGGGCGGCCCGCATCCAGGCCTTCGTTCAGCGCGCGCGGCACGTCGGCCACCACGTCGTGCAGGCTGAACACCTCCCACTCGGGCTTGATGCCACGGTCCTTCATCATCTGCGCGATCTGGCGAATGCGGGAGGGCGGCGTCGCGACCAGGATCTCCTTGCCACCGAAGCTGGCGATCACGGTCTGCGCATCCAGCGTGCACATCTCCGCGCCTTCGCCCTCGATGCCCTTGAGCCGTTGCTCCCACTGGATCTCCCACAGCCCGTTGGGCAGCGGGCGCACCATGTCGCCGTCGATGCCGCCGCCGGTGGAGTTGTTCAGCACGATGTCGCACCGGTCGCGGATCAGGCGGTTGATGCGCGTGTACACCGCCGGGTCGCAGGTGGCCTGGTCGTCGGCGCGGCGCGCATGCACCGCCACCACGCTGGCACCGGCGTTGTAGCAGCGGTAGACATCGTCGGCGATCTCCTGCGGCTGCGTCGGCAGGTTCGGGTTCATCTTCTTCGTGGCCATGCCGCCGGTGGGAGCGATGGTCACGATGACCTTGGGTTTGCTCATGCTCATGCGTGTCTCCTGGGGTGGCACGTTTGCCACGACACGCATCATTGCGGCCGGCGCTTCACGCCGCAGTCGATGCTCCGACAGTTCAGGTCAGGGTAATCACGGGGGTGCGGCAAGGGCTTGCTCGCTCGCGCTCCGCGTTCCTATTCCGCCATGCGTCGCAGCCCGGGCAGGTCCATCACGACGATGCCACCGTACTCGCTGCGCACCAGCCCTGCGTCCTTGAAGCGCATCAGCGCGCTGTTGCAGCTCTGGCGCGACACCGCCGCCAGGTTGGCCAGTTCTTCCTGCGACAGTTGCAGATGCCGCTCGCCGTGCGGGTTCAGCAGGGGGTGGACCATCCCCACCAACGCCCGCGCCACCTGGCTGTCGGTGTCCAGCAGGCCGTGCGCCACCAGGCTGCCCATGAACCAGTGCAGTCGCTCGTTCACCTGCCTGAGCAGGTGGTCGTTGAACGAGAGGCGGCTGCGGCGCAGCCAGTCGAAAGTCTCTCGCGGGATCGTCGCCACCCGACTGTGGCGCACCGCGACCAGGTCCGACTGCCGCACCGTGTCGCGCACCAGCGTGCCCTCGCCGAACCAACTGCCCACCGACTGGCCACCCAGCGTGATGCTGCGGCCGTCGCGCCCGGTGATGGACCACTTGATCAGGCCTTCGAGCACGCCGAACCAGGCATGCTGGCGTTCGCCGTGGTGGCCCAGTGATTCACCCGTGGCCAGCGCGCGTTCGGATGCATCGGCACGAACCTGCGCCTTCGCTGGATCATCCAGTTCGGCAAACCACGCCGACTGGGCCAGCAACTGGTCCAGCGTCAGCGAAGGCGTGGGGGGGTGGCGCTGTCGGCGCATGGTCATCTCCGCGGGGGCCGTTCTCTGGCCGCTGTGTCGTCATCCATGCCAGGGGAAAACCCTCGGGCAGACTGTCGTTGCATCGACTGTGCTTGCATGCAGGCTTCGGGACAATCCACCGCATCCCACTCCGTTGCCCGCACCTCGTGAACCTCGCCCAGCCCCGCAGCAAGACCATTGTCCACCACGTGGATGTCCAGTTCGGAGATTGCGACCCGGCCGGCATTGTCTTCTTCCCCCACTATTCGCGATGGATGGATGCGGCCTCGCACCACTTTTTCGTGGCTTGCGGCCTGCCGCCGTGGCGTGCCCTGCACGCGCTGCCCGGTTGCGTGGGCGCCCCGCTGCTGGAGATCCACACCCGCTTCCACACGGCGGTGACCTACGGCGAACGCCTCGACTTCCACACCTGCATCGAGGAGTGGCGCGGCAAGGTCTTCATCCAGCACCACCGGGTGATGCGCGGCGACGACCTGATCTGCGAAGGGCGGGAAACGCGGGCCTTGTGCGTGCGTGACAGCAGCGGCAAGCTCAAGGCCGTGCCGGTGCCCGACTTCATCCGGGCGGCGTGTAGCGCCTGACCATCGCATCAACGAGGAGTTCTCATGACTGCACAGCAGGCTCAAAAGGTTCTGATCACGGCGGGCGCCGGTGGTATCGGCCGCGCCATGGCGGCCGCGTTTGCCGCGACGGGGGCGAGGGTGCATGTCTGCGACCTCAATGCCAAGGCGCTCGATGATCTGCGTGCCCAGATGCCGGGCACGACGACCAGCGTCTGCGACGTCGGCGACCGGGCGTCGGTTCAGGCCATGGTGCAGCAGGCAGCCGATGCCCTGGGCGGGCTGGACGTGCTGGTCAACAACGCCGGCATCGCCGGACCGACGGCCAGCGTCGCCGACATGGACCCGGCCGCCTGGGATGCCGTGCTTCGCGTCAACCTCACGGGCACGTTCACGGTCACCCAGTTCGCCATCCCGCACCTGAAGCAGTCCAGCGCCGCGTCGATCGTCGTGATGTCGTCGCTGGCGGGCCGCTTCGGCTACCCCAACCGCAGCCCGTACTCGACCACCAAGTGGGGACTGATCGGCTTCACCAAGACCTTGTCGCGCGAACTCGGCGAGTTCGGCATCCGCGTCAATGCCATCCTGCCCGGTGCCGTTGACGGCGCGCGCCTGCAGCAGGTGTTCCAGGGCCGGGCGGCGGCGTCAGGCCGCACGGTGGCCGAGGAGCAGGCGGCTGCGCTGGCCAACCAGTCGATCAAGTGCTTCGTGGACCCCGCCGACATCGCGGCGCTGGCCGTCTTCCTGGCGTCCGACGCCGGGCGATCCATTTCCGGCCAGTTGCTGCCGATCGACGGCGATTCGCAAAGCGCGGCCTGATCGCCACGCGCACTTCAACCCCAGGAGACAGGCAATGCAGTTCTACAAAGATGGCTTCCGGGGCGGCAACCCCGATGTCAAGCAGGCCGCACCCCACCGGCGCAACCGCGGCGTCCACGAACCGCTGCCCGACCAGGTGGACGTGCTGATCGCCGGCACCGGGCCGGCCGGCCTGTGCCTGGCGGCGCAACTGGCGCAGTTCCCGGAGATCGAGACGATGATCGTCGAGCGCATGCCCACGAACATCATCAAGGGCAAGGCGGACGGCATCAACACGCGCACCATGGAGATGTTCCAGGCCTTCGGCTTCGCCGACAAGGTCAAGCGCGAGACCTGCTGGGTGAACCAGACCGCGTTCTGGATGCCCGACCCCGCCAACCCCGACCACATCAAGCGCGTGGGACGGGTGCAGGACGTGGCCGACGACAGCTCGGAGATGCCGCACATCCTGATCAACCAGGCGCGGCTGCACGAGCTGTTCCTGGAGGTGATGAAGAACTCTGCGTCGCGACTGGAGCCGGACTACAGTTGGGAGATCGTCGGCCTGACGATCGACCCCACGACCGACGACCACCCGGTGACGGTGACACTGAAGGATGCCAGCGGCGTGAACTGGTGGGCCACCCGCACCGTGCGCGCCAACTACGTCGTCGGCTGCGACGGCGCGCACTCTGCCGTGCGCAAGGCCATCGGCGGCACCCTGCACGGTGACGCCGCGCACCAGGCCTGGGGCGTGATGGACATCCTGGCCAACACCGACTTTCCCGACGTGCGGCAGAAGTGCCTGATCTCCTCGGCCAGCGAAGGCAACGTGCTGATCCTGCCGCGTGAAGGCGGCTACATCTTCCGCATGTACGTCGAGCTGGACAAGCTCAACGTCGGCGAGAAGGCGGCCCACCGAAAGCTGACGCAAGACGACATGATCGCGGCGGCCAACCGCATCATCCGGCCCTATGCCATCGACGTGAAGGAAGTGGTCTGGTGGTCCATCTACGACATCGGCCACAGCATCACCGACCGCTTCGACGACGTGCCCGAAGGCAGCGACCGCAACCCCCGCGTCTTCACCGCTGGCGACGCCTGCCACACGCATTCGCCCAAGGCGGGCCAGGGCATGAACGTGTCGATGCAGGACACCTTCAACCTGGGCTGGAAGCTGGTGCATGTGCTGCAGGGCCGGGCCGACGCCAGCCTGCTGCGCAGCTACTCGCGCGAACGCCTGACCGAAGCGCAGCGACTGGTGGAGACCGACCATGCGTGGTCACGCATCATGTCCGCCCCCACCACGCAGGCCGAGCGCGACGGCACCGAAGAGCCGCGCATCATCCGCCAGTTCAAGCAGAACCTGGAATTCACCGGTGGCACGGCGGTGAAGTACGACGCCTCCGCGCTCATCGGCCCCGCCACCCACCAGGCACTGGCCCAGGGACTGGAAATCGGCCGCCGCTTCCACTCGGCCCCAGTGGTGCGGCTGGCTGACGTGATGCAGATGCAGCTCGGTCACGTGGCCGAAGCCGACGCGCGCTGGCGCCTGTACGCCTTCGCCGGCCGGGGCGACAGCGCCATGCCGGGTTCGGCCATGCACCGTCTCGCCGAGTGGCTGGAGACGGACCCGGACTCGCCCGTGCGGCGGCACACGCGGCCGGGCGAGGACATCGACGCTGTGATCGACGTCCGCGCCGTGTTTCAGCAGACTTTCGAGCAGTTGGCCTGCGAGAACATGCCGTCGCTGCTGAAACCGAGGACGGGCAGACTGGGCTTGCAGGACCACGAGAAGGTCTTCTGCGTCGATCACAAGGGCGTCGGCGACATCTTCGACATGCGCGGCATCCAGCGCGAGACCGGATGTGTGGTGGTGGTACGGCCCGACCAGTACGTCGCACACGTGCTGCCGCTCGACGCCTGCGAGGGCCTGTCCCGGTTCTTCTCCGGCGTCCTGCGCAGCGCAGGCTGATCTCGACGACTGCTTGAACCGGCGGGTCGGCCGCATGCTGGCGTTGGAGGCCAGGAGGTACGGCATGTGTGCAGCCCTGAACGATGGCAGACAATGAGCGCCTGGACTGACAGAAGGAGGCCCGAATGGGAACGCCGTACGAAAAGGACGTGGTGGCCTGGGCGATGGAGCAGGCCGCGCTGTTGCGCGCGGGCCAGCTCTCGGCGCTCGACATCGAGCACATCGCCGAGGAGATCGAGGACGTGGGAAAGAGTGAAGAACGCGAACTGTCGAGCCGGATGGCAGTGCTGCTGGCGCACCTGCTGAAGTGGCAGCATCAACCGGAACGGCAGGGGCCAAGCTGGCAATTGACAATTGCAGAGCAACGCCGGGGCATCCAGCGCAGGCTCAAACGGACCCCCAGCCTCAGGACAAGGCTCGAAGATCTGGAGTGGCAGGAAGACGCATGGGGGGACGCGCGAGGCCAAGCTGCACAGGAAACCGGACTGAGTGATTTCCCTGATACATGCCCGTGGTCGATGGAGCAGGTGCTGTCGGCGGAGTTTTTGCCTGAGGCGTGAGGCGAGCGCACCCGGGAGGGTGTGCTTCGTTTGCACAAGTAAGATTCGACCGGCTCGGCCGATTTTTTCTATACTAACTGACGCCCTGATAATCACCCTTCTCAGGGTGTCAGAAAAATTGGTTCATCGCGCACCCAACAGATTGAGGGGGGTGCTTTTGAGCCCCGCAGAGGTGGCGCGGCCCCGGCCAGCCGACGTGGCCGGCCTTGAGCACTCTCGGCTCGACTTCCCGGCTTGGGCGGTGTCCGCCAGC
>JBEANV010000268.1:0-5822 GCA_041165285.1 Pseudomonadota bacterium
TTCAATGGGTTTCACCAACTCCCACTCCCTCAGGAATCCCCATGCACAAGCTCCTCGCCCTCGTGGCCTCGCTGATGACCGCCACCGCCACGCTGGCGGCCGACCCGACCTGCACCTCGCCTAAGGACAAGTGGATGAGCGAGGCCGACTTCAGGGCCAAGGTGGCCGCCGAAGGCTTCAAGGTCAAGAATTTCAAGGTCACCAAGGGCCAGTGCTACGAGATATACGGCACCGACAAGGCCGGCAAGAAAGTCGAGATCCATTACGACCCGGCCACGGCCACCCCGGTTGCTTTCCAGTGATGCCACGCCGAAGCTGACCCATGCCAACACCCCCATCGATCCAGCCGGGCGTTCAGCCGGAAGTTCAGGTGTGGGATCCGTTTGTGCGGATCTTCCACTGGAGCCTGGTCGCCTGTGTCCTGACGAATTACTTCGTCGTGGATGACGGCAAAGACCTCCATCAGTGGGTCGGCTATGCGGCCAGCGCCTTGGTGGTGCTGCGCATCGTGTGGGGGTTCATCGGTACACGCCACGCGCGCTTTGCCGACTTCTTTCCCACGCCGGCCCGCTTGCGCGCGCACCTTGCGGCCATGCGGGAAGGCCGGGTCGAACCCCACGCCGGACACAACCCGCTGGGCGCACTGATGATGCTGGTGCTGATGGCGACCGTGCTGGGCCTGGGCGTGACCGGGTTCCTGCAGACCACCGACACCTTCTGGGGTGAAGAATGGCTGCAGGAACTGCACGAGCTGATCGCTTCGGCCCTCATGGCGCTGGCCGGACTGCATGCAGCAGCGGCGATCCTGATGGGCCGCATCGAGCGCACCAACCTGGTGGCGGCGATGTTCACCGGCGTCAAGCGCCGCTTCTGACCGAGACGGTTCCCTGTGCGCTTGCTGCTGCTGGAAGACGACCCGATGCTCGGTGAAGGCTTGCGTGACTACCTGCGCGCCGAGGGCCACATCGTGGACTGGTGTGTGCAACTGGCCGAGGCCGCCGTGCTGCTCAGCGAGCCATACGATGCGCTGCTGATCGACTGGCAACTGCCCGACGGCAGCGGGCTGGATTGGCTGCGCCGCTTGCGCCAGCGCGGCCTGACCACCCCGGCCCTGATGCTGACGGCCCGCGATCTGCTCAGTGACCGCGTGCAGGGCCTGGACGCCGGCGCCGACGATTACCTCGTCAAGCCCTTCGAGCCGGAGGAGCTGGCCGCTCGGCTGCGCGCGGTGTGCCGCCGCACGGCAGGCACGGGCGGCGAGCGCATCGACTTTGGTGCGGTTCAGGTTGATCTCACCGCCAAGGCTGTCTGGCTGGCGCAGCTGCGTGTCGAGCTGACGGCGCGCGAGTGGGCGCTGCTGGAAGCGCTGGTGCTGCGCGCCGGGCGCATCGTGTCGCGCAGCGATCTGGACGCACTGGTGATCGGGCAGGACGCCGAGGTCTGCAGCAATGTCCTGGAAGTCCACATTTCGAACCTGCGCCGCAAGCTCGGCCGGAGCTTCGTCGAGACCGTGCGCGGCCTCGGCTACCGCATCACCGTCGCTTCATGATGCGCAGCACGCCGACACCGGTCTCGATCCGTCGCCGGATGCTGGCGGCTTTGCTCTGGACCTCGGTGGTCTGGGGCGTGGTCGCGCCGTTGATGGTGGTGCTGACCATCCGCCACGAAATCAATGAGCTGCTGGACGACACGCTGCGGGCCTCGGCCGAGGCGCTGTCCGGCATCGTGCAGGCGCCGCTGCCTGCGGCGACAGCGGCACGCAGCCATCCCCTGGGCGGCCTGGTGATCAACCCGACCGCCGGCTATGTGCGCGGGCGCTTCGCCTGGCAGCTGGTCGGGCCGGACCGTGAGGTGCTGCTGCATTCACCCCTCGCGCCGCCAGAGCCTTTCGTTCCGCAGGTTCGGACCGGCTTGTCGGATGCCGCGTCCGGCTGGCGGGTGCTGGGCGTTGAGGTCGGCGGACAGGGCCAGATCCTCTATGTCGCGCACTCGCTGGACGAACGCTCGGAAGCGTTGCGTGATGCCGCCGTCAGCACGATGCTGGCGTCGCTGGTGGTCTGGGCGGTGTGTGTCATCGGGTTGCTGCGGCGCATGCGTTCCGAGCTGGCGCAGATCGACCGGCTGGTGGCTGACGTGCAGGACCATGACCCGATGGACGCCACGAACCCCCTGCCACCCGTGACGCGCGAGGAACTGCGCCCGATCCGTGACGCCATCGACGATCTCGGTGCCCGGCTCGCCTTGCGCGTGCGGAACGAACGTGCCTTCGCCGCGCACGCTGCCCACGCACTGCGCACGCCGTTGGCCGGCATGGACGCACAGCTTGCGGTGGCGTTGCGCGAATGCGCGCCTGAACAGCAACTCCGTCTGCAGCGTGTACGCGACGCCGCGGGCCGCTTTGCGCGGGTGGTCAGTGCGCTGCTGACGCTGTTCCGCAGCGGGGCAGAACTGCATCGGCAGCCGGTCGATGTGGCGGCGATGCTGGCACGGATGCCGATTGCAGGGCTGGACGTGCAGGTGTCCGACGCCGGGTCGTCCCGGCGCTTGAACGCCGATCCCGATCTGCTGGCCGCGGCGCTGGCCAATCTGTTCGACAACGCGCTGCGCCATGGTGCCCGCCGTGTGACCGTGGAGGTGGGCAGCGCCTGTGTGCGTCTGAGCGACGACGGGCCTGGCCTGGAGGCGGACCGGCTGCAGGCCCTGCAATCGGCGCTCGACCGCGAGGACCATGCCGCCTTCCCCGGGTTGGGCCTGGTGCTGGCCGACCTGGTCGCACGGGCGCACGGGGGTCGTTTGCGCCTGAGCCGTGGCGTGCAGGGCGGTCTGGGTGCAGAGCTGACGCTGGCCGTCAACGCGCAGCCCGAGTAGAAAAAACTATTTCGAACGTTTTTCAAGAACGAAATTGGCTCCTGCGTACTGCCCCAATGTTTCGGTGAGCAGCGGCATCACCTCCTGCAGCATCGTGTGCAGCACGAACGGCGGGTTGATCACCAGCATCCCGCTGCCGAGCATGCCGAAGCCGCTCTGGTCCGGCTCGGCCACCGACATGCGCACATGCACCCAGCCGCGCTTGGACTGCGCATCGGCTGCGGCCTTGAGGCGATCGGTCATCTCCTTGGGTTCGAGGCGCTGCAGTTGCGGATACCACACCAGGATCACGGCGTCGGCAAACCGCTCCAGCCCGTCGCGCACGGCACCGACCACCTTGGCGTAGTCGGTCTTGATCTCGTAGCTCGGATCAATCAGCACCACGCCACGGCGCGACGGCGGCGGCAGCTCGGCGCGCAGCGCGGCGAAGCCGTCGGAGTTCATCACTGCGGTTTCACGGCGTGTTTCCAGCGAGGTCTGCAGCAGCGGGAAATCGGTCGAGTGCAACTCGTACAGGCGCATGCGGTCGTCGGCACGCAGCAGCATCTGCGCCAGCGCGGGCGAGCCGGGATAGCGTGTCAGGCGGTCGGGCTGCGGGTTGAAACGGCGCACCAGCGCGAGGTAGTCGTTCAGCGCGGCGGGCAGGTTTTTCTGGCCGAACAGGCGGCCAACCCCGTCGTCGTACTCGGCGTGCTTGCGGGCGTGGTTGCTGTCGAGGCCATAGCCGCCGGCGCCGGCGTGGGTATCGACCAGGGTGAAGGGTTTGTCCTTTTCCGCCATGTAGCGGAGCACCTGCGTGAAAACGAGGTGCTTGAGGACATCGGCGTGGTTGCCGGCATGGAAGGCGTGTCGGTAGGCGAGCATGGCGGGATTGTCGCCGCTGGCGGACTGTGCTTCCTAGAATGCGGGATTCCTTTCACTGCCCATCCATCCTCCCGGAGTCCGCATGTCCGCTGCCCAGTCCCTCTACCGCCAGAAACTCGTCAGCGCCGCCGAGGCCGCCCGCCGTGTACGCGACGGCGACACGGTGCTCGTGGCCTCGGCGGTGGGCGAGCCGCCGACGCTGCTGCAGGCCCTCGCCGCCCGCCGCACGGAGTTGCGTGGCGTGACCCTGAGCCAGTTGCTGCCGCTGTCCCCGCAGGCGTACATGGCCGCTGACAGCACGCCGCACATCCGCCACCGCTCGCTGTTCCTGAGCGCAGCGGTGCGGGCCGGGTTCAAGGACGGGTGGGCGGACCTGGTGCCGTGTCACTTCTCGGAGATTCCGCGGCTGGTGCGGCGGGGGGAGCAGCGGTGCGAGGTGGTGATGACGATGGCCTCACCGATGGACACGCATGGTTTTTTCTCCATCAGCCTCAGCCCCGATTTCACGATGGCGGCCATCGAGCGCGCCCGCGACGTGGTGCTGGAGGTCAACCCGAACGTGCCCTTCGCCTTCGGGAACTGCCACGTCCACGTCTCGCAGGTCAGCGCGCTGATCGAGTCCGAGGCGCCGCTGCGGGAGGTCGGGCTGCCGCAGGTGAACGACATCCAGCGCACGATCGGGCTGCATGTGGCGGAGCTGGTGAAGGACGGCGACACGCTGCAGCTCGGCTACGGCAGCATCCCGGATGCGGTGGTGATGCAGCTCGGGGGCAAGAAGGATCTGGGCATTCACACCGAGATGATCGGCGATGGTCTGATCTCGCTGCTGGAGAGCGGGGCGGTGACGGGGCGGCGCAAGAATTTCATGCCGGGCAAGATCGTCGCCACCTTCGGCATGGGCACGCGCCGGCTCTACGACGCGATGCACCGCAACCCGATGCTGGAGATGCACCCGGTCGATTTCACCAACGACCCGGCGATCGCGGGGCAGAACGACAACCTCGTGGCGATCAACGCGACGCTGCAGGTGGACCTGTTCGGCCAGTGCGGCTCGGAAAGTCTGGGGCCGACTCCGTATTCGGGGACGGGTGGGCAGACCGATTTCATCCGCGCGGCGAACCGCTCGAACGGCGGGCGGGGGATCATCGTGCTGCCGTCCACCGCGAAGGGCGACACCATCTCGCGCATCGCGCCGACGCTGACGCCGGGGACGCTCGTCTCGACCAGCAAGAACGACGTGAACTACGTGGTCACGGAGTACGGGGTGGCGCAGTTGCGGGGGAAGAGTCTGCGGGAGCGGGCGCGGGAATTGATCGCGGTGGCGCATCCGGCGTTCCGCGAGGAGCTGATGCACGCGGCGAAGGCGATGGCGCTGGCGTGATGGCTCCCCCTGCGGCGCTAACATGAACAAACTCGCATTTTTAACAAGGGGAAGTTCAGATGTCAGCGGACGGGGGAGCGAAAAAGATCTTCATCAGCCATGCCAGCGATGACCCGCACTGGCCGGAAACGAAGATTTGTGAGTTGGCGACCAAGCTCAAGGAAAGCGGGGCGCATGTGCTCCTGGATTACTGGCACGAGCGGGATGTCGTGGGCGGCAACTTGTCTCCGGCAGAGTGGCGTGAATGGATGCTGGAGAGTCTTGACTCTTCAGATCATGTGCTGTGCCTCTGCACGCCCCGATATTTCGCATCGGCACTTCGTGACGTTCAAGAAGAAGCCGGCCGAGGCATAGCGTTCGAAGTTAGCGAGATGGAGTCGCGCTTTTACGAGAAAAAGCAGCGAAACCACCGCTGGTGCGTGCTGATCAAGCACGATGGCGCCATTGAGGATCAGGTCATTCCCAGAGCCATGCGGAATGACTGCCCTCGGTACTCCCTGTCTTCACAAGAAGACAAGCTGGTCACTTTCTTGACAGGTCGGCAGAGCGTCCCCAGCCCCGGCAACATGCCAGCTATACCCGACGCGGACATGTCGTGGCCGGATGACCCTCTCGCCGATCAATGCGAGCTGGTCATTGAACGATTGACAGAAGCGGGGTCGTTCTGGCGGCAACTGTGCCGCGACAAGTGGAATCGGCGTCGTCCTGC
>JBEANV010000269.1:0-2696 GCA_041165285.1 Pseudomonadota bacterium
CGAGACGTAATCGGCCCCGATCGCACCGGCCACCGGTTGCAGCGTGGCAGACGCATTGCCCAGCGCATCCGTGATGACACGGGCTGGCGACACGGCGGCTGCGCCGTTGGCCACCGAGAACGTGACCAGCGTGTTCGCCAGCGGCGTGCCACTCGCGTTCTTGACCAGCGCCGTCACGGTGCCGGGTGTGGAGGCGCTGATCGTCGTGCTCGACAGCGACAGCACCACCGTGCCGGACGAACTGGTCGACACCGTGCCGGAATCCGACGTGGTTGATCCCGTGGTGGTGGTGGTGCCAGTCCCCGTGGTCGTGCAACTCGCCGAAAAGACGCTGCACCCCGCATCGCTGCCACCACCGCCACATGCGCTCAAAGCCGCCGCCAGTGCCAGTCCCCCGACACGCCAGATCATCTTGTTCATTGCCATCACTTCGGTTGGGTCCAGGTTCAGCGGGCCGCTGCGTTGCGGTCCGTGATCACCTTCGGGGTCAGGAACACCAGCAGCTCGGTCTTGTTCGACGCGCGAGTCTTGTTCCGGAACAGCGCACCCAGATAGGGGATATCGCCCAGGAAAGGCACCTTGTTCACCGATTCGGTCTCGCTGATCTCGAAGATGCCGCCGATCACCACCGTGCCGCCGTTCTCGACCAGCACCTGCGTCTTCACGTGCTTGGTGTTGATGGCATAACCAGCCGCAGTCTGCTGGCCGACGCTGTCCTTGTTGACATCGACGTCGAGGATGATGCTGCCCTCGGGCGTGATCTGCGGGATCACTTCGAGCTTGAGGTTGGCCTTGCGGAACTGGATAGCCGTCGCGCCGCTGGAGGTGGCGGTCTGGTAGGGCAGCTCGGTGCCCTGCTCGATCAGCGCCTTGACCTGATCCGCCGTGATGACGCGGGGGCTGGACACCAGCTTGCCGCGGCCCTCGGCTTCGAGCGCCGAGAGTTCGAGGTTCAGGAACCGGTTCGACGCGGCGCCGAACAGCGACAGCGCGAAGGTCGCCGCGCTCGCGCCGCCCAGCGTGCTGGTGTTGGCTGGCAGGTTGACGAACTGCGTGTTGGCATAGTCGCCATTGGCCGACTGCGAAGTCTGGTAGCCGATGCCGCCGTAGGTGCCACCCACCGTGACGTTGCCCAGCCCGAGGTTCACGCCCGGTACACCGCCCCGCACGCCGCGCAGGTCGTTGGCACCAAGCTTGACGCCCAGCGACCGCCCGAAGGTGTCCTCGGCCTCGACGATGCGCGCCTCGATCATCACCTGACGCACCGGGATGTCGATCTTGGTGATCATCTGGCCGATCTCTTCGAGCTTGCCCGGGATGTCGGTCACGAAGAGCTGGTTGGTGCGCATCTCCGAGATGACGCTGCCCCGGTTGGACAGCAGCCGCGTGGCATTGGTCGTGCTGCCGGCATTGCCGGTGCCCTGCTGGCCGACGAGGCCCTTGGCGACATCTTCGGCCTTGGTGTAGTTGAGCTGGAAGGACTGCGTGCGCAGCGGCTCCAGCGCAGCCACCTGGGCCTTGGACTCCAGCTCGGCCTTGTCCTTGGCGGCCAGCTCTTCCTTGGGCGCCACCCACAGCACGTTGCCAGACTTCTTCACGCCCAGCCCCTTGGCCTGCATGATGATGTCGAGCGCCTGGTCCCACGGCACGTCCTTCAGGCGCAGCGTCACGTTGCCGGTGACGGTGTCGCTGGTGACGATGTTGAAGTTGGTGAAGTCGGCGATGACCTGCAGCAGCGCGCGCACCTCGATGCTCTGGAAGTTCAGCGAGAGCTTGTCGCCCGCGTAGCTCACGCCCTGGGTGAGCTTCTGCGGATCGACCTTGACCGGGCGCACTTCGAGCACGAACTGGTTGTCGGTCTGGTAGGCGCTGTGCTCCCAGTGGCCGCGCGGCTCGATGACCATGCGCACCCGGTCACCGGCCTGCGTGGTGGTGACCGCCTGCACGGGCGTGCCGAAGTCGGTCACGTCCAGCCGGCGACGCAGGCCTTCCGACGCGGACGAACGCAGGAACTCGACGATCAGGTTCTGCCCTTGCTGGCGGATGTCCACCCCGACCTGGCTGCTCGGCAGATCGACGACCACACGGCCAGCACCGTCCTTGCCACGGCGGAAGTCGATGTCGCGCAGGCGCTCGGGCTGGGTGTTCTGTGGATCGGCAAAGTGCATGGGCTCGGAGACCCCGACCGATCCCGTCACAGCGTTCGACGTCGCCGATGCGCCACCCACGGACACCGGATCCAGCGTGATCACGAGCGTCTTGCCGTCGATCTCGGCGCGGTAGCGGGTGGACTGCTTCAGGTTCAGCACCAGCCGGGTGCGGTCACTGCCCTGGGCCAGCGCCAGCGAACGCAGGTTGCCCTGGTTGATTTCCTGGGTGGCGTGGCCCGTGGCGTTGCGCACGCCCGGCAGATCCAGCGCAACGCGGGCGGGCGACTGGAGCGCAAAGCCTTTCGGCACGGCGGTCAGCGGTTCGCTGAACTCCAGGCGAATCACCTCGCTGCCCCCTTGCAGCCCGTTGCTGATGGACTGGATGGCGTTCTGCGCGAAGCTGATCACCGGCGCCGCCGCCAGCACGGCCAGCGCAGCCAGGCGAACACTCCAGCGGTCCGTGGACGCAATCTTCTCGGTGGTCTTCATCGCTTCTCCTGGGCCCGCTCCTGGAGGGCGAGCGTGCTGGTGCGCTCGATCCACTCT
>JBEANV010000270.1:0-3971 GCA_041165285.1 Pseudomonadota bacterium
CGGGCTGAGCAACCGCCACCACTTCCGGCTGATGCTCGACGAAGCGCTGACCCGCCTGTCCGGGCATCCCTTCGCCATCCTGTGCCTGGACCTGGACCGCTTCAAGACCGTCAACGACGCGCTGGGCCACGACGTGGGCGACCACCTGCTGACACTGGTCGGCCAGCGCCTGACGGCGGTGTCGCGTGGAGGGGACATGGTGGCGCGGCTCGGTGGCGACGAGTTCGCGATGATCCTGCACGACGTGGCCGACCGCCAGGAGGTGCAGCGCATCGCCGACCGCGTGCTGGCGACGCTGTGTACTTCGGTGGACATCGAAGGCCTGACCGTGCCGATGGGCGTGAGCGTGGGCATTGCGCTGGCGCCGCGGGATGGCGATCAGCCGGAACAGTTGCTCAAGAACGCCGACCTGGCCCTCTACGGCGCCAAGGCCGGCGGACGCGGGCGGGCGTGTTTCTACGATGCCAGCATGAGCGCGGGGGTCGTGCGCCGGCTGCAACTGGAGCGGGCGCTGCGCTCGGCGATCACGCTCGACCAGCTTTCGGTGGTTTACCAGCCGCAGGTTGATCTGATCAGCCGCGCCGTCACCGGTTTCGAGGCGCTGGTGCGCTGGAAACACCCGGAGCTGGGCGATGTGCGGCCGGACGAGTTCATCGCGGTGGCGGAGGACGCCGGGCTGATCAACGAGATCGGCGCCTGGGTGCTGGAGCAGGCCTGCATGGTGGCGAGTACCTGGCCGGCGCACCTGTCGGTGGCGGTCAATCTCTCGGCCGTGCAGGTGATGACGCAGGACTTGCCGCTGCTGGTCGGCCGTGTGCTGTCCGCCACCGGACTGCCCGCCGAGCGGCTGGAGGTGGAGATCACCGAATCGGTGCTGCTCAACGAGACCGAGGCGACGCTGGCCCAGTTGCATGGCCTCAACCGGCTGGGCGTGCGCATCGCGCTGGACGATTTTGGCACCGGCTATTCGTCGATGGCCTACCTGCGCCGCTTCCCATTCGACAAGCTCAAGATCGACCGCTGCTTCGTCAAGGCACTGACCACCGAGTCGGATGCGCGTGTCATCGTGCACGCCATCATCGACATGGCGGCCGGGTTGCACATGAAAACCCTCGCCGAGGGCGTGGAGCGCGAGGCCGAGATGGCGGCGCTGCTGGAGGAAGGCTGCGCCGAGGTGCAGGGTTATCTGGTCTCGCGCCCGTTGCGGGTCGAGGCGGTGGAGCCCTTCCTGCGCGACTGGGCCGCCTCACAAGGCGCAGCTGCGGAAGCCGGTCAGGCCGTGGTGGTCCTCGGGTAGGCGGTGGTGGCGGTGGCGCGGGTCGCGCAGGCGCGCCCTGGTCACCGTGGCACCGCCGCGCAGGACACGGTGCTGGGCGCAGGCAGCGAGAAAGGCTTCGCGCTGCGGCAGGTTGCAGTCGCCGAGGTCCGGCTCCAGGGCGACCAGCCGATCCGCGGTCCACTCCCACACCTCGCCCCAGCGGAACCCGCGGCTGCCCAGGCGCTCGGCGGCGTGGGTCCACTCCACCTCGCTCGGCAGGCGGCGCCCGGCCCAGCGGCACCAGGCCTGTGCTTCGTGCAGGTTGACGTGGACAACAGGGTGATGGGGGTGAATGCGCACCGCGCGCCCGAACCGGGTCTGGGTCAGGCCGTTGTCCGGGTCTTCGACCATGGCCGGGCCACGGCGAGCGTGTTGGCAGACCCACGCCCAGCCTGCCGGGCTCCACCAGCGCGACTGGTGGTAGCCACCGTCCGCGACGAACTCCAGGAACTGCTGCCAGGACACCGCCTGGGCGTCGATGTCGTGGTCCGGGCAGGAATCGAGCCGTCGACCGCGTTCGCTCTCGAAGAGGTAGCCGCCGCCCTCCGGCGCGATGCCGATGTGCCAGTGCCCACCGGCCACGGCCAGCGGCTGGTGCGGCACCCAGGCGCCCGGCGCGGTGGCCTCGGGCAGCGGCACGTCGAGCATCTGGGCGGCCTCGATCAGGCGTTCGGCCTGCTGGTCTTCGTGGAAGAGTGCATCGCGGTAGAAGTACAGCGCGTCGTCCTGTTCGGGCGCGTCCATCAGCAGCTCCAGCGTCACCTCCAGCGTGTCGACGAGGTACTGCCGCACGGCGGTAGCCGTCGGCAGATCCGCGCTGCCGCGCTCGATTGGCGTGCGCAGGCGCGGATCCCACCACAGGTCGGCGCGGGGGTCCACGGACGCCAGGCGGATGCCGCGCGCATCGCAGCGCCGGCCACGGTGGCGCTGCACGTTGCGGGCAATCCAGATTTCCTGGCGCCAGCCGAGCTGGCCCAGCCACCACAGCGGTGAGCCTTGCAGCGGCGGCGGGGTGCCGTCGAGCGCGTCGGGCCGGGCCGCGGCTTCGAAGGCGGAGAACAGACGCAGGCTGCGGTTGCGGGCGTCGATCAGGGCCAGCGACAGCAACTCGCGCCCGGCATGGCGCATCGTCACCGGGTTGTCGAGGTCTGCAGCGGGCATCAGCATCGTGGACAGGCCAGGGAGGGAGGGCATGCAACGATTGTGAACTTGTTCACGGTATTCGGCGATGCCCGCCATGCGCCTGACCGAGCGGCTCGGCGCCCTGGGTCCGGGGGGTAAGGTCAGGCCGTGCGTCCGACGATCGAGGCGGTGGCGATCAGCTCTTCGAGCATGGCCAGCGAGGCCCGACCAGACACGGCGAACGGGTCCAGCGTCGGCCTGTCGCTGTACTTGAGCACGATGGACGGGTTGATCCGCGCCAGATTGACCTGGCCCATCGTCCAGCCGGAGAAGCGCCGCTCGGTGATTTCTTCGTAGTGCAGCACCATCACGTCATGGTGGCGGCCATCGCGCACGATGGCGTTGTAGAGCCGGTTCACCGTGTCGCGCCCGCCCTCGATCACCTGCATGAACACATTGCCACCGTGGCAGAGGATGCCGGTGATGCCGAGCGCAGGGTTGTGGGCGCGGGACTGGGCGAGGATCGCGTCGATCACCTCGGGCGTGACCGCATCGGCGCGGCTTGCATACAGCAGACGGACGAGCATGGTGGTTCAGCCTTTGCGGTGGGTGACGAGCGCAAGGAATTCGCGGCGCAGGTTCGGATCCTTGAGAAACGAGCCGCGCATGACGCTGTTGATCATCTTGGAGTCCATGTCCTTGACGCCGCGCCAGCCCATGCAGAAGTGGTCGGCCTCCATGATCACGGCCAGTCCGTCGGGTTGCATCTTGTCGTTGAGCAGGTCGGCCACCTGCGTGACGGCTTCCTCCTGGATCTGCGGGCGGCTCATGATCCATTCGGCCAGCCGCGCGTACTTGGACAGGCCGATCAGCGCCGAGTGTTCGTTGGGCATCACGCCGATCCACAGCTTGCCGATGATGGGGCAGAGGTGGTGCGAGCAGGCGCTGCGCACGGTGATCGGACCGACGATCATCAGCTCGTTCAGATGCTCCACGTTGGGGAATTGCGTGACGGGCGGCTGGGCGACGTAGCGGCCACGGAACACCTCCTGCAGGTACATCTTGGCCACGCGGCGTGCGGTGTCCTGGGTGTTGTGGTCGCTGTCGGTGTCGATCACCAGGCTGTCGAGCACAGCGGCCATCTTGCCCTGCACCTCGTCGAGCAGGGCGTCGAGTTCACCGGGCTGGATGAAGTCGGCGATGTTGTCGTTCGCATGGAACCGCCGGTGGGCGTTCTGGATGCGGGCCCGGATGACAGCGGACATCGGCCGTCCATTCTCCTGGTCGAGGTCGCCCGACGGTGTCGGTGCGGAAAGTTCGGTGGGACTGTTCATCGTGCTGGCGGCATCCGGAGTAGGCGGAAATCCTAGCAGGGCTGGGTTTCCCATGCCCGGGGCGGGTTGCGTGTGGATGTGCTCGCACAAATCCGCAACATTGCTGCCGGGTCGGACTAAGGGTTTGCAAGAATGGACGCACTGGAATGAAATCCAAGGATTCCCCATGTCGCGCCCTCCGCTGATCGGCATTTCCG
>JBEANV010000271.1:0-3907 GCA_041165285.1 Pseudomonadota bacterium
GGCGACGATCGCGATCCAGAACGCACGCTTGTTCCGCGAGACGCAGGAAGCGCGCGCCGCCGCCGAGAGCGCCAACGAAGCCAAGAGCAGTTTCCTCGCAACGATGAGCCACGAGATCCGCACGCCGATGAACGGGGTGCTCGGCATGAACGAGCTGCTCCTCGACAGCGTTCTCGATCCGCGCCAGCGCAACTGGGCCGAGGCGGTGGAAGCCTCCGGGCGCCACCTGCTGGGGGTCATCAACGACATCCTCGACTTCTCGAAGATCGAGTCCGGCCACCTGGAGCTGGAGGCCGTGGACTTCAACCTCTGCGACGTGGTGGAGGACGCGCTGGCCATGTTCGTGCAACCCGCCGAGCGCAAGGGGCTGGAGCTGGCGGTGGAGGTCATCCCGCACGATGCCCCGCTGGGTGTGCGCAGCGACCCGTTTCGCCTGCGCCAGGTCATCGCCAATCTGATCGGCAACGCGGTGAAATTCACCGACGAGGGCGAGGTGGTGGTGCGCGTGCGGCTGGTCGAACAGAGCGCGTGCGAGGTGGCGGTGTGCGTGAGCGTCGAGGACACGGGCATCGGCATCGCGCCTGAGGCGCAGGCGCGGATCTTCGAGCACTTTTCGCAGGCTGATGGTTCCACCACGCGGCGTTTCGGTGGCACTGGCCTGGGGCTGGCGATCTGCCGGCGGTTGCTGAACCTGCTGGGCGGCACGGTCCGGGTCGACAGCGTGCCGGGGCAGGGCTCGACGTTCAGCGTCGATCTGCGTCTGCCGGTGGCGACTGCTGCGACCAGCCGCGCACAGGCGCCGCGTGCGCTCGATGGCGTGCGTGCCCTGGTAGTGGACGACAACGAGACCAACCGCCACATCCTGTCGCAGCAGCTCGCGGGCTGGGGCCTGCGGGTGCGTTGTGTCGAAGGGGGCGCCGAGGCGCTGGTGCTGATGGCCGAGGCCGTGCAGGCGGGCACGCCGTTCCAGCTCGGCATCCTCGACATGCACATGCCGCACATGGACGGCCTGCAGCTCGCCGCCCGGATCCAGGCCCACCCCGAGCTGGCGGCCACCCGCCTGATGATGCTCAGTTCCACCTACGCCAACGCCGACCAGGCGTCGCGGCAGGCGTCCGGCGTGCTGCGCTACCTGAACAAGCCGGTGCGCCGAGCCGACCTGCTGCGGGTTGTCACTGCGCTGATGGAGGCCGACACACCAGCGGTGGCTCCGCCGCAGGGCGCCGGAAGTGCCTCCGGGGGGCAGGTGCCCGTGCCTGTTCAGCCACTGCAAGGCCGTGTGCTGCTCGTCGAGGACAACCCCGTCAACCAGGGCGTCGCGAAGGCCATGCTGCGCAAGCTGGGCCTGTCGATGGAGCTGGCCAACGACGGCGCCGAGGCGCTGGAACTGGTGCGCACGCAGACCTTCGACCTGGTGCTGATGGACTGCCAGATGCCGGTGATGGACGGCTACGAGGCCACCGCCGCGATCCGGACGCTCCCGGACGACCGGGGCAAGGGATTGCCGATCATCGCCCTGACCGCCAATGCGATGCAGGGCGACGAGCAGCGCTGTCTTCAGGTCGGCATGGACGCCTTCCTCGCCAAGCCCTACACGCTGGCGACGCTGCGCGCGGTGCTGGTGCGCTGGCTGCCGGCCACGCCGCAGGAGGTGCCGGCCATCGACCACAAGGTGATCGAGACCCTGCGCGAGCTGGACGAGTCTGGCGGCCTGGACCTGGCGCGGGAGATCTTCGAGGCCTTCCTGGCGAGCGCCGAGCCGGCCATGGCCCGCATCGAGGCGGCGCTGGCCGACGGTGACCTGCGCGTGCTCGGCCAGGTGGCCCATGGGCTGAAGTCGAGTGCGGCCAATGTCGGCGCACTGGCCCTGTCCGCAGGCCACCGCGAACTGGAGCAATGCGCCCGCGAAGAGCGCCTCGCCGACGCGCAGAACCTGATCACACCCGTGCGCCGCGAGCATGTGCGGGCGCTGGCGGAGTTGCGCGAGCTGATGAAGGAACCCTCATGACGCCTGCACGCACCCGTATCCTGGTCGTCGATGACGACCTGACCGCACGTTTGCTGATGCGTGCCGCCCTGCGCAAGGCTGGTCATGATGTCGTGCTGGCCGTCGATGGCGAGGACGCGCTGCGCCAGTTCCGCGCCGGGGCTTTCGATCTGGTGATGCTCGATGTCGAGATGCCCGGCCTGAGTGGCTATGACGTCTGCGCGGGGCTGCGTGCCGATGCGGGCGAGTTGCTGCCCATCGTCATGGTCACCGGCATGGACGATCTGCAATCGGTCGACCACGCCTACGAGGCGGGCGCCACCGACTTCATTGCCAAGCCGCTGAACTGGGCGCTGGTCGGGCACCGTGTGCGCTACCTGCTGCGTGGCTACCAGGCCTTGCTGGAGCTGCAGCAGGCCCAGGCGCGCCATGCCGCGGTGCTGGCGGCCATTCCGGACCTGCTGTTCGAGCTGGACCATGAGGGGCGGTTCATCGAATGCCACTCGCCGTCTTCGGAGCTGCTCATTCTCCCGCCCGAGCGCTTCGTCGGGCGATTGCTGACCGAGGTGCTGCCAGCGGCGGCGGCGGCCGTGAGTCTGTCGGCATTGCAGGTGGCGCTGGAGCAGGGCACATCCTTCGGCAAACAGTACGAGCTGACCTTGCCCCAGGGCCGCTGCTGGTTCGAACTGTCCGTGGCACGCAAGGCCGCGATCGCCGGCCATGCGCCGCGGGTCATCGCCCTCGCGCGCGACATCACCGCGCGCAAGGAAGCCGAGCTGCGCATCGCCCGCGCCGCCTATTTCGACAGCCTCACCGGCTTGCCGAACCGGCCGTCGTTCATGGAGCGTGTCGGCCGCGAGATCAGCCGCGCCGAGCGCACGCAGCAGAAGATGGCGGTGTTGTTCATGGACCTCGATGGGTTCAAGGCCGTCAACGACACGCTGGGACACGGTGCCGGAGACGTGATCCTGCAAACGGCGGCGGACCGATTCCGGCTGGAGCTGCGCCCGACCGACATGGTCTCGCGGGCCAGCCCGGGCGGGCTGGAGATCGAGTTCGCCCGGCTCGGCGGCGACGAGTTCACCGCGCTGATCCTGGACATCTCCGGGCCCGAAGATGCGCTGGCCGTTGCCGGACGGATCGGTCAGGTCATGCGCCAGCCATTCCCGCTCGACGACCGCGCCGTGTCGCTGTCCACCAGCATCGGCATTGCGCTCTACCCGGACGATGGCCGCGATGCGACCCTGCTGCTGAAGCACGCCGACATGGCCATGTACCGGGCCAAGCGCGCTGGCCGCGACCAGGCTTGTCTGTTTGGTGCGGAGCCCGACTGCTGACAGTCCCCCGGCCCGCGCTCAGGGCCGTGTCTTTTTCGTCGCGCGCTGACGCGGCACGGCCACCGTGGCGGCCAGTGCCTGCAGCACGAACTCGCGCACCTTCTTGCGCTTGAGGTCGGTCGGTACCGTCAGCTTGAGGTGGCGGCGCTTCTTGCCATCGCCTTCCAGCAGGTGGTCCGGGTCCGACAGCTCGGCCCCGCGGCTGAACTCCAGCATCACGTGCCGTGGGTGCGAGAAGACGCCGCAGAAAGGCGAGCCGGCGGAGAACAGGATGCCGCCGTACTTCACCTCTTCGCAGATGGCCGGATCGGTCGCCAGCACCAGCCCCCGCAGCCGGGAGACGAGATCGACACGCACGTCCTCGTGCAGGAAGAGCGTGTCGAGCAGGTCATCGACCTTGTCGGTGTTCAGAAAGCGATCGGACATGGGGCTTTGGTTTCTGGCGGGGTTGGCTTACTTGAACAGATCCTTCATCCGGTCGGTCCAGCTCTTGGCGGTCGGCGAGTGCTTGTCGCCGCCCTTCTTGAGCGACTCGTCCAGCTCCTTGAGCAGCTTGCGCTGGTGCTCGCTGAGCTTGATCGGG
>JBEANV010000272.1:0-13309 GCA_041165285.1 Pseudomonadota bacterium
GCCAATGGTGTACATTTGATTTGACTACAAAAGTTCAAACTCTGTGCTAACTAAAGTCGTTCTGCGTAAGTCCTAGAAGGGATTAAGACGACAGTGCGGCGGCGATAGCGAGTGAGATGACGTATGAATCGGTTCCCTGAACTTGAAGGGATTTGAGTTTCAACGCGATGGCGCATCGCGGAGTTTGCGCAACAGGAATTGATCGCACTTGGCGAGCCGTGGGGCTCGCTGTTTCCGGGCGGAGGTCGGCAAGCTTGCCGATTGTCCGGCGTGGCGCTGGCCAGGGCCAAGATACATCCCATCGCCACCCACCCAGCGTCAACGCCATGAGCGCCCACCGCCAGCTCTACCTCGCCGCCTACGACATCCGCGATGACCGCCGCCGCGTCGGTGCGCTCAAGATGCTGCGCGGCTACGCCACCGGCGGGCAGAAGTCGGTCCACGAGGTCTGGCTGACCGAGGCGGAGAAGCGCACCGTGCTCGGTGACATGGTCTATCTCCTCAACGACGAGACCGACCGCTTCTTTCTGCTGCGGCTGGACCCGCGCAGCCGCACGCTGCTCATCGGCCGCGCTGTGGCGCCCGCCGATCCAGACTATTTCTACATCGGTTGAACTGACCGAGAACCGTGCCTGTCGGGCCGGATTACTCAGACCGAGGACACCATCCGGATCTCAAGGCGGCACCCGACCGCCTCGGCATATTTCCGCAATGTCGCGAGCGACGGCGCGTGCTTGCGGGAACCGAGACTGCTTTCGACCCGAGCCAGCGCAGATTGCTTGACGCCCATGCGCTGTGCCACTTGCTCCTGGGTCAGTCCAGCGGCCAGACGCGCCTGTAGCAGGGCATCCAGCGCCGCGAACTCTTCCTGTGCTGCGTCGTGTGCTGCTTTGAAGACCGGGTCACGGGCTGCGCGTTCAGCGGCATAGCCAGCAGGGTCAAAGGGCACTGGGGCATAGCCCTGCGGCGTTTGCGGCGGTGTTACGGTTTTCTGGTGTCGGGTCATGGTTGCAATATAACATGCATGTTATTGACTATCATCCTTTCTTGTGTCTCGCTTGGCAAGCTTGCGGAATCGGGAGCGTTGGCCTGGTCAGGGGAAGAATGGACCACATCGACACTCCGCCCCAGCGGCTGCACCCATGTCCACCCTCCTGCTTGACCGCGCCCACCTCGAAGTCCGCAGCGATGGCGACGCACTCGCGCTGTACGAGAACGGCGAGCGGCGCGGCTGCGTGCCGATCAAGCTGCTGGACCGCTGCGTGATCCACGGGGCACAGACGCGGCTGGACAGCGGCGTGCTGATGAAGCTGGCCGAGGCGGGGGTGGGGACGGTGATCCTGAGTCCCCGCGTCGGGCGGCGGGTGGCGATCGTGCTGGGCGCGGCCCACAACGACGCTGCAGTGCGGCTGGCGCAGGCGCTGCGGGTGATGGACAGCGCGTGGTGCCGAGACTGGGCACATTCGGTTGTCACCGCCAAGCTGCGCCGGCAGCAGCGCACGCTGGGCACCTGGCTCGCCGCCCGCCCCGATGCGCGCAAGCCGCTGACCGATGCACGGCGCAGCGTGGCCGGGGCGCTGGCGTCGCTGGTCGATCCCGCCGTGCCTGCACCCGACACGGCAGCACTGCGTGGCATTGAAGGTGCGGCAGCGCGGGCGCACTTCGCAGGGCTGGCCGCCGTACTGCCGCCATCGCTGAACTTCACCGGGCGCAACCGCCGCCCGCCGCGTGATCCTGCCAATGCCTGCTTGTCGCTGGCCTATACGCTGCTGCACGCCGAGGCGGTCAGTGCGGCGCATGCGGCGGGGCTGGACCCGCTGCTGGGTTTCTACCACCGGCCCGCCTTCGGGCGCGAGTCGCTGGCCAGCGACCTGATCGAGCCGCTGCGGGCCGAGGTGGACCTGTGGGTGTGGATGCAATTCCGCGACCGCGATTTGCGCGAGGACCAGTTCACCTTCGACAAGGGCGCCTGCCTGCTCGGCAAGGCGGGGCGGCAAGGCTTCTACGCCGCGTGGGCGTCGGCGGTGAAGCCGCTGCGGCGCTGGCTGCGGCTGCGCTGTGCGGGGCTGGCGCGTGCGCTGCGCGAGCAGGGGATGGGCCTGATCGACACTGATCCACCTGAGGAGGAAGCCACATGACGACCCACTCCCCGCGTCCGATACCGGCCACGGCGGCTCGGCTGGCGCAGCGGGCGGCGGATGCGCGCTCGCTCTACCTGATGTCGCCGCACCCGCTGCGCGTGACCTCGACCGGCGAGGCCCTGGTCGTGCGTGACCACGAAGGGCAGGTCGTGCGCTTTCCGGTGGCACGGGTGCTGCGCGTGGTCTGCACCGACACGGCCGAGTGGAGCGGCGCGGCGCTGGTGCTGTGCCAGCAGCGCGGCATCACCATCACCTGGCTGGACGGGCACGGCGAAGCACTGGGCCACTTGTGGCCGACGCGCAGCCGGCCGGTCGATCTGGCGGAGGCGCTGGGGGCACTGGCGTCGGAGTCGGCGGACTGGTCGGCGTCGTACGACAACTGGTTGCGCCACCAGCGGCTGCATGTGCTGCAGCACTGGGCCGGCGAGCGGGCGCGGGCAGGGCAGCCGGTGCATGCACCGGAGTGGGAGCAGGCCAAGCGGCAGTACGTGTACCTGGGACAGACGGCCGATGTGCTGCCGCCCGTGCTGCACGGAATGGCCGCGGCACTGGTGGCGGCGCGGCTGGCGGAATGCGGGGTGTTGCCGCACTACTGGTGTGCGGTGGGCGAGCCCGTCGCGCTGGCGCAGGATCTGACGAGGCTGGTCTGGGCCGAGATGAATCTGGGCGCTGGCGCGCTGGCGGCGGCGGTGGAACAGCCACGCGAGGCTGTGGCGATTTTCGAACGCTGGAGCGTGACCCGCGCGGGCGCGATCCACGCGCATCTGGCCAACCTGCGGGCGCACGCGCTGCGCGAGCTGGCGGTCTGACCCACCCATCCAAGGAGCTTGCCCCATGAGCCTGCATGACCCTGCGCGCTGGATCGTCACCTATGACATCACCGACCCGCGGCGCGGTGCACGGGTGCATCGCTTCATGAAGGCGCAGGGTGTGCCGCTGCAATACAGCGTGTTCATCGTGGAGGCGTCTGCCGCTCGGATGCACGCGCTGATGCTGGAACTGGAGGCGCTGATCGCGCCAGCGATGGACGACGTGCGGGCGTACCGCTGGACAGTGCAGGCCGAGTCGCACGCGCTGGGCAAGCCGCTGTTGCCGGATGGCGTGCTGATCGGGGCGGAAGCGGCCAAGCCGACGCGACGGGTGGTGCGGCGTGCGGCGGTCAAGTCAGACGCCTGACTAGCACGGACTCAGGCGTTCAGCTTCGCCTCGATCGCCGCCTTCGTCGCGGTCAGCTCCGCCGGCAGGTGGTACGCCAGTTGCGCGAACAGCTCGCCGTGCAGCGCCATTTCCTGTTTCCAGGCGTCGCGGTCAATGCCGATGACGCTGTCGAACTGCGCCTGGCTGAAGTCCAGGCCCGACCAGTTCAGATCACCGTAGTTCGGGCTGACACCGAAGAGGTTTTCCGAGCCACCGGCCTTGCCTTCGATGCGGCCGAGCATCCACTGCAGCACGCGGGCGTTGTCGCCATAACCCGGCCAGACGAACTTGCCGTCGGCGCCCTTGCGGAACCAGTTGACGCAGTAGATCGCCGGCAGCTTGCCGCCCGCGGCTTCGAGCTTGGCGCCCACGTCCAGCCAGTGCTGGAAGTAGTCGCTCATGTTGTAGCCCATGAACGGCAGCATCGCGAACGGGTCGCGGCGCACGACGCCCATCTGGCCCGCTGCGGCAGCCGTCGTCTCCGACCCCATCGTCGCGGCCATGTAGACGCCTTCGACCCAGTTGCGGGCTTCGGTCGCCAGCGGCACGGTGGTCGAGCGGCGGCCGCCGAAGATGAAGGCGTCGATCGCCACGCCGGCCGGGTTGTCCCACTCGGGGTCGAGCGCCGGGTTGTTGGTGGCGGCCACGGTGAAGCGGGCGTTCGGATGCGCGGCAGGGCGCAGCTTGCCATCGGCGCCGCGGGCGGTGTCCGGCGTCCAGTCCTTGCCCTGCCAGTCGATCAGGTGGCTCGGCAGTGCGTCCGTCATGCCTTCCCACCACACGTCGCCGTCGTCGGTCAGCGCGACGTTGGTGAAGATCACGTCCTTGTCGAGCGACGCCATGCAGTTCGGGTTGGTCTTGTCGTTGGTGCCCGGGGCGACGCCGAAGTAACCCGCCTCCGGGTTGATGGCGCGCAGCTTGCCGTCCACCGGCTTGATCCAGGCGATGTCGTCGCCGATGGTGGTGACCTTCCAGTCGCCCAGCTCGGCCGGCGGGATCAGCATCGCGAAGTTGGTCTTGCCGCAGGCGCTCGGGAAGGCGGCGGCGACGTGGCTCTTCTTGCCCTCCGGCGAGGTCACGCCCAGGATCAGCATGTGCTCTGCCAGCCAGCCCTGGTCGCGGCCCATGGTCGAGGCGATGCGCAGCGCGAAGCACTTCTTGCCCAGCAGCGCGTTGCCGCCGTAGCCGGAGCCATACGACCAGATCTCGCGCGTCTCGGGGTAGTGGACGATGTACTTGGTCTTGTTGCACGGCCAGCGCACGTCGGCCTGACCCGCTTCCAGCGGCGCGCCGACCGTGTGGACGCAGGGCACGAAGTCGCCATCCACGCCCAGCACGTCGTACACCGCCTTGCCCATGCGGGTCATGATGCGCATGTTGACGGCCACGTACGGGCTGTCCGACAGCTCGATGCCGATGTGCGCGATCGGCGAGCCCAGCGGGCCCATGCTGAATGGCACGACGTACATCGTGCGGCCACGCATGCTGCCCTGGAACAGCGGCGTGCTGCCGGTCTGAAGCAGCGTGCGCATCTCGGCCGGGGCCATCCAGTTGTTGGTCGGGCCGGCGTCTTCCTTGGCGGCCGAGCAGATGTAGGTGCGGTCCTCGACCCGCGCCACGTCGCTCGGGTCGGACCAGGCCAGATAGCTGTTCGGGCGCTTGACCGGGTTGAGCTTTCGGAAGGTGCCGCCATCGACGAGCTGCTGGCACAGGCGGTCGTATTCTTCGACGCTGCCGTCGCACCAGTAGATGGCGGCGGGCTGCGTGAGCGCCGCGATCTCGGCCACCCAGGCGATCAGCTTGGCGTTCTTGACGAAGGTGGGGGCGTTGACGTGTACGCCAGCCATCAGCGGTTGGTTCATCGGGAGGCTCCTAGGTTGAAAAAAGGCATCTCGAAAACCGTGCGCCGCACGGCTTTCGGGATGCCCCCGCGGTCAGTGTAGGAGGGGCCTTTGCCCGATTACCTGACGGTTACATGCATTTTTTGCATGACCTGACGCTGCATTCAACCTAGCCCGCCCTGAATCCTGCAGATCCGTGCCGGGGCCCCAAGAAATGGTGGCCGCTTTTTCTGGCGCATTCAGCCCCTGCCGACCACGCCTTGGGGCAAGCGGAACCAGGCCACCGTGTCGCACAGCTTGCCGGCCTGGGTCTTCATCGTGGTGGCGGCTGCCGCGGTTTCCCCGACCTTGGTGACATGGTGCTGGGTGGTCTGGTCGAGGGCCTGGATGGCGTGGCCGATCTGCTCGATGCCGGTGCGCTGCGCCCGTGTGCCTGCGGCGACATCGTCGAGCAGCTCGTTGACGCGCTGGGACGAACCGACGATGGCGTCGATCGTCGCGCCCGCCCGGCGCACGACGGCCGTGCCCGCCTCGACCTCGCCCGCGCTGCTGCCGATGAGGCGCTTGATCTCGCGGGCCGCCTCGGTGCTGCGGTTGGCCAGCATGCGCACCTCGCCCGCCACCACCGCGAAGCCCCGCCCGTGGTCCCCGGCCCGGGCCGCTTCGACCGCGGCATTGAGCGCCAGGATGTTGGTCTGGAAGGCGATGCCGTCGATCGTGCCGATGATTTCGGCGATGCGCGCGGACGCGGTGCGGATGCCGTCCATCGTCTCCATGACGGCCTGCATCTCCTGCCCACCGGCGGCGGCCACGGCGGCGGTCTGCCGGGCCATGCGGGCGACTTCCTCGGTGTGGACCGAGCCGTTCTGGATGGCGACGAGGATTTCCTCCATCGCGGTGGACGACTCTTCGAGGTTGGCAGCCGACTGGTCGCTGCGGGCGGCGAGATCCTGCATGCCAGCGGCCATCGCGAGGCTGGAGTCCGCCATGGCGTCGCTGCAGTGGCGAACGCTGGCCACCATGCGCCGCAGCGCGTCCTGCATGCGCTTCAGATCGCCCATCAGCACGGCGGCTTCGTCGCGTCCCCAGGGGGCGGGCGAAGTGGTGAGGTCGCCGGAGGTCATCGCGGTCAGGTGGCGCCGGGTTTCCTGCAGGCCGCCTTGCATGACCTTGTAGAAACTCAGTCCGAGATAGACCGTCAGCAGCAAGGCGCCGAGCAGGGTGGCCACGACGAGGCGCATCTGGCGCTGGAGGAAGGGCGTGATGGAGGCGGTGTGGACCTCCGAGCCGATGACCCAGCCCCAGGGATCGAAGCCCTGGACATAGGCAAGCTGGTTCGCAGGGGCGGCGCTGCCGGACTGTGGACCCTGGTGGGGGACGAAACCGCCGCCGTGCGCGCTCGCCGCGATCACCGCAGGAGAGGGCGCGACGGCGTTCGGATTCTGGCGATCGCCCAGGTTCCGGTCGTGGATCCAGACGTGGGCCTCGGCGTTGTCGCCCAGCCCGCTGAGGGCTTGCAGGGCCAGCGCCTGGGCCGCGGGCCGGGTGAGGACGCCGCTGGTCTCCTGCGTGTGGGCCCAGTCCAGCAGGTGATGCACGGTGTCCACTTGCTGGCGGGCGGCCTCCTTGCGGCCGTCCAGCAGGGTGTCGGACAGGGTGACCAGTTGCAGCACGAGCAGCGCGCCGACCGGCAGGGCGAACGAAAACAGGACGATGAGCGCCTTGGCCGTGAAGCCCAGACGGCGAAACAGCCGCACACCGGGGGCCCAGAGCCCGTGGTGGGCAAAGAAGCCGGTGGTGTCGATCGGCTGGATCGGGGTGAACGGGGGTACTGCCGAGCCTTTCGGGAGAATGGCTGACATGGGTGGCGCTCTCGGGCAGTTGGGGGGAAAGGGATGATGGCCGGGGAGCCGGTGGGGGGCTCGCTTGATAAGCGTCAAGTTATTGGGTACTTCAGCTTCGTGTCAGGCATCCATCCGATCGACAAAGCCGGTTTTGAGCCAGAGGTGTCTGGCCCTGCGGATGGGCCGACAATCACGGCTTTTGGAGAAGGAAGCTGCGTGTTCACGTTCAAGAATCTGACGGTGTTTCGCCTTGCGCCGGGTTGGTCGGCCACGTTCGACCAGATCGAGTCCGGGCTCGACAAGGGCCGCTTCGTCGAGTGTGGTTCGACCCAGGAGCTGTCGGCGGGCTGGGTGCCGCCGCGCGGGCCGGCCGACGGGCCGCTGGCCGAGACGGTGCGCGGTCAGTGGCTGATGCGGCTGCAGATCGAGCAGCGGGTGCTGCCGGGCTCGGTCGTGAAGCGCCGCATCGACGAGATCGCCGCCGAGATCGAACGCACCACCGGCCGCAAGCCCGGTCGCAAGCAGACGAAGGAGCTGAAGGAGCAGGCGACGCTGGAGCTGCTGCCGATGGCGTTCACCAAGCGCTCGGCGGTGAATGTGTGGGTGTCGCCGGACAGCGGCTTCGTGGTGCTGGACACCAGCAGCCCGGGCCGCGCCGACGAGGTGGTGACGCTGCTGGTGAAGGCGCTCGAAGGCCTGTCCGTGCAGGCGCTGCACACGCAGGAATCACCCGCCGCGGTGATGGCCGACTGGCTGCTGACCGGCGAGCCGGCTGCCGATTTCACGGTGGACCGCGAATGCGAGCTGAAGTCGAGTGACGAGATGAAGTCGGTGGTGCGCTACGCACGCCACCCGCTCGACACCGACGAGGTGCGCCAGCACATCACGCAGGGCAAGATGCCGACCCGGCTGGCGATGACGTGGAATGGCCGCGTCTCCTTCGTGCTGACCGAGGGGATGCAGCTGCGCAAGATCGAGTTCCTGGACGGGGTGCTGGACGCGGAAGGCAGCGCCGAAGAGCGGTTCGACGCCGATGTCGCCATCGTCACCACGGAGTTGACCCACGGGTTGACGGCTTTGATCGAGGCTTTGGGCGGGGAGCACCAAGTTGTAATGTGAGCGCCAAGCCTGTTGCTTTGCGTTGCAACAACTTCGGTCTAACTGCACATGCCAGCGCCGCAGGACGTTAGACTGAATTTGCAGTTCTGGATCCCTCCCATGTCACTACACAGAAAACCCAAGACCCAACAAGCGTTTCTGCTGGAAGCGATGCAGCGCATGGACATGGATCCCGACCAGTTCGCCCGCCGGCTGGGGGCTTCGCGGCGCCGACTGGACGACTGGCTCAAGGGGACAGGCGAGCCGGGTTCGATCGAACTCGACCCGGTGATCTGGACATTTGTGCGCGAACTGGTCGAGCGCGCCAAGCTGGCCGAGGCGCGCGACAGCGCCGCCGTGCCGCTCGGCCCACCCGAGTTGCCGCTGCGGCGCGCGCGGTTCAGCTCACCCGGTCGCTGGGTGGCGTGAGGCCGAGGGCGGCCAGCACCGCCAGTGGCGCCGTCTCCGACCGAAGTACCCGCGCGCCCAGGCTGATGGCGCGGGCGCCAATGCCGCGCACCAGTGTTTCTTCCGCCGGACTGAATCCGCCCTCCGGGCCGCTGTAGACCCGCAGCCGGCCGACACCGCCACCGAGATCCTGCGCCACACGCTCGGCCATCGGCGCGGCTTCGGCCAGGCTGAGCAGCCAATGGGGGGTGTCTGCGTCACGGGCGGCGTGCGCTGCAGCCTGGGGCAGTGTGCGCACCGGCGCGATGACGGGCACGCGGGTGCGCCCGCTCTGCTCGGCGGCCGCCACGGCCACGGCCTGCCAATGCTCCCGCTTGCGCTCGGCGCGTTCGCCCGACAGGCGCAGCACCGAACGCTCGCACACCACCGGCTCGATCGCTGCGACGCCCAGCTCGGTCGCCTTCTCGATCAACCAGTCGAAGCGGTCGTTGGCCGGCATGCCCGCCACCAGCGTCACGGCAATCGGCAGCTCGCGCTCGACCGGATCGTGCGCCGTCACCCGCACCTCGACCGACTGCCGGCCCATGCGCAGGATCTCCGCCTGCCACTCGCCGCCCTGGCCATTGAACAGCGTGATCGTTTCGCCCGGCTGCAGGCGCAGCACCTGGACATGGCGTGCGGCGCCTGCGGGGAGGGCGAGTTCGGTGTCGGCGCTCAGGGGCGCATCCAGGTAGAGGCGGGCGGGCATGGTCGGGGCTCAGGTGCGGATGCGGCGGACGAGGGCGGTGGTCGAGTAGCCATCGACGAAGGACAGCGCCTGTGCCCGACCACCCCAGCTGCGCACGAGGCGGGTCTCTTCGAGTGCCTCGATGTCGTAGTCGCCGCCCTTCACATACACGTCCGGGCGGATTTCCTGCAGCAGCGCACAGGGTGTTGCCTCGTCGAACAGCACGACCAGGCCGATGCTTTCCAGCGCGGCCAGCACGCAGGCGCGGTCGGCCTCGCCGTTGAGCGGGCGGTCCGGGCCTTTGCCCAGGCCGCGGGCCGAGGCGTCGCTGTTCAGCCCGAGCACGAGGCTGGCACCGAGCGCACGCGCCTGCGCCAGATAGGTCACGTGGCCGCGGTGCAGCAGGTCGAACACGCCATTGGTGAACACCACTGGCCGGGGCATGGCCGCGAGCCGGGCGGGCAGGTCGTCACGCCGGCAGAGCTTGTCGAAGAAAGCGGGCAGTGCGGGCAATGCGGGGGCAGCGTTCATGGGGCGGGATTGTCGCCGCTGTTACTGCCGCTGGCCGGGGTGGACGCTAGAGTGCCCGGACACAACCCCGGAGACCCCCCCATGACCACTGCTGCCCCAGTTCTGCGCCTGCACGGTTTCGCCCTGTCCAACTACTACAACAAGGTCAAGCTGGTTCTGCTGGAAAAGGGATTGCCGTTCGAGGAGGTGGTGGTGCTGCCGCGTGGTGGCGAGGACGTGCTGGTGAACTCGCCGCTGGGCAAGTTGCCGTATCTGGTCACCGAGCACGGCCCGCTGTGCGAAAGCGCGGTGATCGTCGATTACCTGGAGGCGGTGTATCCCGAGGTGCCGCTGGTGCCGGCCGATCCGTTTGCCGCGGCCAAGGTCCGCGAGCTGTCGCTGTTCATGGACCTCCACCTGGAGCTGGTGGCGCGCATGCTCTACGCGCAGGCCTTCTTCGGCGGCAAGGTGTCCGAAGGCACGATCGCCAAGGCCCGCGGGCAGCTGGAGAAGAACATCGCCGCGTTCAAGCGCCTGGCGCGGTTTGCCCCCTATGTGGCCGGCGATACCTTCACGGTGGCCGACTGCACCGCCGTGGCCCACCTGCCGCTGGTGGCGATGTCCACCAAGCTGGTGTGCGGCGAGGATCTGCTGGCCGCACAGGGCGTGGACTGGAAGTCCTACGTCAAGCTGATCGAACAACGCCCGACCGCGCAAAAGGTGGCCGCCGACCGCAAGGCTGACCAGCAGCGCGCCGCGCAACTGGCCGCCATGGGCAACCGACCGGCCTGACGCCACCGGATTCACCGTCCCGGCAGCGCGCGGCGCAACTGGATCGCCTCGGCGATGTGGCTGATCTCGGTGTCGGCGGCACCGGCCAGATCGGCAATGGAGCGCGCCACGCGCATCACCCGGTGCAGGCTGCGGCCGGACCAGCCCAGGCGGGCGGCGGCGATGTTGAGGAAATTCGTTGCCGCCGACTGTGCCCGGCAGTGCTCGGCCAGCACGCCGGCTTCCAGTTCGGCATTGCACACGCCCTGGCGCACCTGCTGGCGCTGGCGGGCGTCCACGACCCGGGCGGCGATGGCCTCGCTCGGCTCGCCGTCTGGCGCCGAGGACAGCTCTTCCGGTGCAATGGCGAGCACCTCGACGCGCAGGTCGATTCGGTCCAGCAGTGGACCTGACAGCCGGTTCTGGTAGCGCGCGACGGCCTCGGGCGTGCAGCGGCAGGCGCGCATGGTCGAACCGAGCATGCCGCAGGGACAGGGGTTCATCGCCGCGACGAGCTGGCAACGCGCCGGGAACTCGGCCTGCTGCGCGGCGCGCGAGATGGTGATGCGGCCGTTTTCCAGCGGCTCGCGCAGGGCTTCGAGGGCAGCGCGCGGGAACTCGGGCAACTCGTCGAGGAAGAGCACGCCGTGGTGCGCCAACGAAATTTCGCCAGGGCGCGGCGGCGATCCCCCACCGACCAGCGCCACCGACGATGCGCTGTGGTGCGGGGCTCTGAGAACGCGCTGTGACCATGCCCCCGGGTCGAAGCGGCCGGCGAGACTGAGCACCGCTGCCGACTCCAGCGCCTGCGACTCTTCCAGCGGTGGCAGCAGGCCGATGAGGCGCTGGGCCAGCATGGACTTGCCCGTGCCAGGCGGGCCGACCAGCAGCAGGCTGTGTTTTCCCGCGGCAGCGATTTCCAGCGCCCGCTTGGCGATGGCTTGTCCGCGCACGTCGCGCAAGTCCGGCAGTGGCGGGGCAGGCCGGCCGGGCGGTGGCTGCGGCGCGCGCAAGGGGGTGCAGCCCTCGCCGGGTTGCAACGCGTGGACGACGTCCATCAGGTGGTCCGCACAACGCAGCGCGAGGCCGGGCACGCGGGCGGCCTCTTCCGCACTGGCGCGGGGCAGCACGAGTGTGCGCCGGGCTCCGCCGCGCTGCAGCGCCAGCGCCATCGCCAGCGCGCCCCGCACCGGCCGCAGATCGCCCGCCAGCGACAGCTCGCCAGCCAGCTCCAGCGTCTCCAGCGCAGCCGGGTCGATGTGGCCCGCCGCGGCGAGGATGCCCAGCGCGATCGGCAGGTCGAATCGGCCTCCTTCCTTGGGCAGATCCGCGGGTGCCAGGTTCACGGTGATGCGCTTGTTGTGCGGAAACTCCAGTCCGCTGTTGTGCAGCGCGGCGCGTACCCGCTCGCGCGACTCCTTGACTTCGGTGTCGGCCAGGCCGACGAGGGTGAAACTGGGCAGGCCGTTGGCGAGGTGGACCTCGACAGTCACCTCCGGGGCTTGCAGGCCTAGCAGGGCGCGGCTATGGACGATCGCGAGTGACATGGTGGTGCGTGTCCGGGTCGGAACGGTGCAGTGGAGGAGGAAGCTGGCCCATTCTGCGCAGGTCCGCACAGTTCGGAACTCACCCTGATGGGGGAGATGCACTGATGTGGTGCATTCGGAGAACACCAAGCCGGTGCATCGCCCGCATGGGTGCGGTCTGACCGCCGTCACCGGATGTTTCTGCACGTGGCACGGAAGATGCAGAAGGTTGCGGGCATTTCTTCCAACACCAACCAGTCAGAGCAACCAGGAGCCACCATGAAAATGGTCACTGCCATCATCAAGCCGTTCAAGCTGGATGAGGTTCGAGAAGCCCTCAGCAGCATCGGCGTGCAGGGCATCACCGTCACCGAGGTCAAGGGTTTCGGGCGCCAGAAGGGCCACACCGAGCTGTACCGCGGTGCGGAATACGTCGTCGACTTCCTGCCCAAGGTCAAGGTCGAAGCCGCCGTGGACGACGCGGTGGTCGATCGTGTGATCGAGGCCATCGAAGGCGCTGCCCGCACCGGCAAGATCGGTGACGGCAAGATTTTTGTGACGTCGCTGGAGCAGGTGCTGCGCATTCGCACGGGCGAGACCGGCAAAGACGCGCTCTGATTGCGCACGCTTTCATCAGACAAACACGATACGACACGAGGCAACCATGTTTAGAAAATTGTTCGTCGGGCTGGTCTTCGGACTGGCCTTGTTGGGATTCGCCGAATTGGCGATCGCGCAGGACGCAGCAGCGTCTGCGCCGGCAGCCGCTTCGGCTGTCGAGATGGCTGCTGCGGTGGCCACTGCTGCGTCTGACGCCGCAGCCGCTCCCGCACCGAAGATCGACAAGGGCGACTCCGCCTGGATGATGCTGTCCACGCTGCTGGTCATCCTGATGACGCTGCCAGGTCTGGCGCTGTTCTACGGCGGCCTGGTGCGCTCGAAGAACATGCTGTCGGTGCTGATGCAGGTGATGGTCACGTTCTCGCTGATCGTCGTGCTGTGGTTCGTCTATGGCTACAGCCTGGCGTTCACCGAAGGCAATGCGTTCATCGGTGGCTTCGACCGTCTGTTCATGAAGGGCATCTGGGACAACGTCGCTGGCACCTTCGCGCCCGCCGCCACGTTCAGCAAGGGTGTCTACATCCACGAGATCGTGTTCGCCGCCTTCCAGGCGACGTTCGCCGGCATCACCTGCTGCCTGATCGTCGGCGCCTTCGCCGAGCGCATCAAGTTCTCGGCCGTGCTG